>DEQI01000039.1:0-1065 GCA_002360295.1 Planococcaceae bacterium UBA3370 | reverse complement strand
CTTACTGTCAACCCTAACTTTCGATGATGAACCATTAAAATGGTGAGGATTTACGTTCGTTTCTAAAAGTTTTTTAATGTAGATTTAAAATAAAGATGGACCATTCGCAATAAAGTTCTATAATTTGTAAAAAGTTTGATACAATTGCTTTAACAAGATGGGATGATGACGGGCCAATTTGCGGAATAGAGATTAGAATTCACACGAATGTTTTAGGTTGTATGTGGAAGTGGCTTGTCTTACGAGAGGAGATATAAAATGATTGAATTACGAAAGATAACCGGGGAAAACATAGAAGAAGTCATAGCACTTGAAGTTGCAGAAAACCAGGTAAACTTCATAGAAACTACTAACCTCAGGAGTTTTGCAGACGCTCATATGTTGAACGCTGACGGTATACCTGCTACTCCCCTAGCCATTTATGCTGATGAAGTTGCCATTGGATTTTTGATGTATATTTATGACACAATGGACTATGAATCATTTGAAAATGAAGTTTTTTACGGCAAGAAGTGCTATTTTATTTGGCATATTATGATTGATAAGAGTTACCAAGGGAAAGGATATGGCAAACTTGCTTTTGAAAAAATGTTGATGGATATTGAAACTACACCAGATGGAGCAGCAGAATATGTAGCTCTCTTTTATAGAACAAATAATGTCATAGCTAAAACGTTATATGCTTCAATTGGATTTGTAGATACAGGAATCATACAGGATCATTCGATGTTGGCGATTAAAAATCTAAATCTGAATATAACAGTAGAATAGGCTATTTCAGAAAAAGTAAAAATTGAATTGAAAATTTTTGAATTATCCCATGAGGACTTACATCATATTGACATTATGTTTGAAGGTAGAGATGGGTTAATTATAGGGTATGTTTGCGATTTGGTCACAACAATTAAAGGGAACAATATTTTATTCTTAATTGGTACAGTTAATACAGAAACCTACAAAGAGGATGAATATAAAATCAAAATAGAATTTAAATATAAACAAGATGTAATATATACGGATTTAAAAAATGCTAGGACAATGGCATTTTGTAATGTTACCAAACGA
>DEQI01000336.1:2650-6576 GCA_002360295.1 Planococcaceae bacterium UBA3370 | reverse complement strand
AGCTAGACATAAAGAAAAGCGGAAGCGACCTGATCTTGAGGGATTGGGCGCTACTCAAAATTCAAAAATGTTTTCTTATCTAAAAAACCATAAACAAGCGGTACACTACCGTTCGTTTATGGTTTTTACTAATTAAAAAGGAAATAACAGTGGCACAGCAATCATCATCACAATAAACATAATGACTTGTAACGGTACACCTACTTTTACAAAGTCTATAAATTTATAGCCTCCCGCTGTTAACACGAGTGAATTAGTTGGTGAGGCGATTGGTGTGGCAAATGCCATACCTGCAGCAGCTGCAACAGCTATCATAAATGTATATGGATTTGCATCCATTGTAATCGCCGCAGTCATCGCTATTGGTGCGAATAAGACGGCTGTTGCTGTGTTACTCACAAACTGACCAAATATGACGGTTAATAAATAGACCCCGATTAACACCCCATAAGGTCCGAAACCACCCAGCATTTCGATAATTGCATCAGATAAAATGACCATTCCGCCTGTTTTTTGTAAAGCTGTCGCCATCGGGAGCATGGCTGCGACAAGTACGATACTTTCAAAATTCATTTTAGTGTAAGCATCGTCCATATTACGCAAGCATCCTGTAATAATCATCAGTACGGCCCCAATCAAAACAGAAATGACTGCATCGAAAACTTCAAATACCATCAACCCAACCATCAGTGCCATGATCGCACCAGCAATTGGCGCCTTTCCCGTCGCAGCCGCAACCCCTGCATGCTCATGCGGTTGCCCTACAACTACTACATCCTGTGTTTCTCTCGAAAGCAGCTCAATTTCATCCCATGACCCTTGAACTAAAATAGCATCCCCAAATCGTAGCTTTTGGTTCGCCATGTTTTGCAGTAAATAATCCCCTTTTCTATTAATGCCAATAATATTTAAATTATATTTTTCTCGGAAACCAATTTTACTAACGGTTTCTCCAATTAATCTAGACTGGGGTGTTAGTAATACTTCTGCTACGCCAATTTTTTTTGAAATCAAATCCTGGGCCTCATCTGAAACCGTTTTATCAATTTGCAATTCAAAATCAGCAGCAAAACGCTCCACATCTTCGCCCATTCCTTGAATATAAAGTGCATCGTTCACATGAATAATACTAGTCGGGCCTGCCATTTCTTGAAACGTCATGGGTAGTAAATTGATTCCTTCTGTTGCACGACGTTGAATTTTCATTATACAAATTTGATACTTAGCTGGTAGCTTTAACTCCGCCAAAGGCTGCCCGATAATGGGCGATGTTTCAGGGACAACGATACGGAAAAGCTTATCTTTCAAATCATATTGTTTGATAATCTTTTTCGGCGATAATTTATAGCCAACATCAGATTGAGCTCGATTTTTTTCATTCGGTAATAATGTATTGCGAACAATTACTAAATAGATAATCACTGTTACCGTTGCAATAATACCAATTGGCGTAATGGTAAAAAACCCTAATTTCTCATAGCCATTGTCGACTAAAATCTGCGAAACAATTAAGTTAGGTGGTGAAGCAATTAAAGTCATTAGTCCTGACATACTAGCAATATAAGATAACGGCATTAAAAATTTAGATGGACTTACATTAATGCTCATTGCCACACTTACTACAATCGGTAGCATGAGAGCAACCGTACCCGTATTACTCATAAACGCTCCAACTGTTGCAACAATAACGAGAAGTAAAATGAATAATCTCAGTTCACTATCTCCTGACCATTTTAATAATAAATTGCCTGCCATACCTGCAAGTCCCGTTCTCAATATACCTGCACCAACAACAAATAATGCAGCAATCATAATCACAACAGAATTAGAAAACCCCGCTAACGCTTCTGCTGGTGTTAAAATTCCTAAAATGACAAACGAAAGTAATGCGAGTAACGCTACTAGGTCTCCACGTAAACGATTTGTCATAAATAACACAATGGTCGTTGCCAAAATAATAAATGTTACTGTTAATTGCACTTCTATAATCCTCCTCATTACCTATCCATACCCTATTGTACCGAAAAGCGATCACTATATTACTCAATCAATTATTTTTCCAATAAAACGTCATAAATAAATAAAAAGGTGCTCAAATAAACAATATTCTATTTTCAATTAGATACAAACATTTTCAACGGGAATATAGTGGAAACTTATTTAAATAGCACTTCCCTTTTATTTTCTCACATGATTAATCGCGTTACAAAAGGTCCCATTTCACCTCCATTCTCGATATCACAACACTACAAGCTAGTATCGTTCTATTTTTTCTCGTATAATATTTTGCACCATCAAAACTTGAATATAAAAATTACTTAAAAAGAATTATTATAATTTAGTAGATATTATGATTTACATTTGCTATACTTATTTTCGAAGGGTTTCTTAAATTACCATTTTAGGAGGTACAATATTTATGACTATGGATAAACAACGACGTTTTACTACTGCAGGTGGCGCACCCGTTGTAAGCAACCATGACTCAATGTCTGCAGGTCGCCGTGGCCCACTTTTACTACAAGACGTATGGTTAGTAGAAAAATTAGCGAATTTTAACCGTGAAGTTATTCCAGAGCGCCGTATGCACGCCAAAGGTTCAGGTGCATTTGGTACTTTTACAGTAACTCACGATATTACTCAATATACAAAAGCAAAAATCTTCTCTGAAGTTGGCAAGAAAACAGAAATGTTTGCACGTTTCTCAACAGTAGCTGGTGAACGTGGTGCAGCTGATGCAGAGCGCGATATTCGTGGTTTCGCATTAAAATTCTATACAGAAGATGGAAACTGGGATTTAGTCGGAAATAATACACCTGTATTCTTCTTCCGCGACCCATTACACTTTACTGACTTAAACCACGTGGTTAAACGTGATCCACGTACTAATATGCATAATCCAAATAGCAACTGGGACTTCTGGACTTCATTACCTGAAGCACTACATCAAGTAACAATCGTAATGTCTGATCGTGGTATTCCAAAAGACTACCGTCATATGCACGGCTTTGGTTCTCACACATATAGCTTCATCAACGACAAAAACGAACGCACTTGGGTGAAATTCCACTTCCGTACAGAACAAGGAATTGAAAACTTAACAGGTGAAGAAGCAGCTGAAGTAATTGGTCGTGATCGTGAATCTTCACAACGTGACCTTTATGAAGCAATTGAACGTGGTGATTTCCCGAAATGGAAAATGTACATCCAAGTAATGACGGAAGAACAAGCACGTCAATTACCTTACAATCCATTTGACTTAACTAAAGTTTGGTACAAGTCTGATTTCCCACTTATCCCTGTTGGTGAGTTTGAATTAAATCGCAATCCTGAAAACTATTTTGCTGAGGTAGAGCAAGCTGCATTCGCTCCTTCTAATATTGTTCCTGGTATTAGCTTCTCTCCAGATAGAATGTTACAAGGTCGTATTTTCGCTTACGCAGATGCACAACGCTACCGTTTAGGTGTAAACCACTACATGCTACCAGTAAACGCACCTAAATGCCCATTCCGCACATTCCACCGTGATGGCGCTATGCGTTTTGATGGCAACTTAGGTTCAACACTTGGATACGAACCAAACTCTTACGGTGAATGGCAACACAATACGGAATTAGCTGAGCCTCATTTAGACCTTGATGGCGGTGCTGGCATCTATGATTTCCGTGAAGATGATAACAACTACTTCGAGCAACCAGGTAAGCTATTCCGTTTAATGAGCGCCGAAGAGCAACAACGTTTATTTGAAACAACTGCTGCTGAAATGGCACCAGTAGAAGAGTTCATTAAACGTCGCCATATTTTACACTGCTACCTTGCTGATCCAGCTTATGGTGAAGGTGTAGCAAAAGCAATGGGTCTTTCTTTAGAAGGTATGAACCTTGAAAACCCATATGTAGCAAAAGTAAATCAATAAAAGAAAAAAA
>DEQI01000336.1:0-2573 GCA_002360295.1 Planococcaceae bacterium UBA3370 | reverse complement strand
CAAAATTAATGTGTATCCAAGTGCTCTGTATAACATTGCTTATAGAAAACACTTGGTAATCCGTTTCATTAATATCCAAAAATATAAGTGGAGCCGCCCATGAGCAGCTCCGCTTTATTATTTTACTATTCTATTAATAAGCCTCTCCAATAATACGATAGCTTCTTCCGCACTCGAAAAAGGTTCTTCAATCATCAATAAACGCTCTATAAATAGTTTCACTTCGAATGGTAACAATAACTCTTGTTGCCAACTCTGCTCCTTCTTTTCAGTAGGAGTATAGGCAGAATACAGAAGAAATAATAAAAAGTGACCAACAAAATATAAATCACTTATATGATTTTGCGCTTTTTTGGGGTTTTTTATCGTTTCAATTTTGACTTCTTTTTTGTATTCGGCTAATCCAAAATCAATTAAAAACAGTTTATCATGTTGAAGTAAAACATTAGGAATACGTAAATCTCGATGGATAATATTTGCTTCATGTAATACCATCACATGCTGTAATAACTGCTTCGTTATTTCTAATGATTGTGGTAGTGAAAAAATACGACCTTCTTCAAATATTAACTGTTCTAACGTTTGACCCTCCACAAATTCCATAATAATAAATGGAAGTCTACGAATTTCCCCTACTTCTATAACTTTCGGAATAAATGAATAGTGCAACTCGTTTAGAACAATCATTTCCCGCTCAAATTTTTCCCGAGTTTTTTTATGGAAGCGATGTTTACTTCGCAATAATTTCAATACATATCGTTCACTTGTCTTGCGATTTTTCAATAAATAAGTACGTCCATATGCGCCATAACCAAGGAATTTTTCATAGCTATACTCATTTTCAGAGTTTACATACTGTTCAACAATTCGGTCATATCGCGCTTCAAATATAGCGGGTATTTTCATCAACTACTGAAAAAGCTATGAGAGCTAAAGAAACTACGGGAACTTTTACGATAGCTACGCTTATAATGCTTATGACCATAATAATTATGCTTATTCGAATAATAACGACGGCTGCTAGATGAGTATCTGCGGCGACCCGATGAGACATTTTTAAAAACAGACTTCAAAATTTTATCTAACAAAGGAATCCCTTCTTTACTGAAGATTTTAATAAAATATACGCAGATACTACTCTTTAAGTTTCATGCTATACAAACAAAATTTTAGATAAATAAATAACGATTGTTACGGTTATACAGCTAATATACGACTGCTGTGTTCTATCTTTCATAATGGTTTACAAATATGCATTAAATCAATGTTTTCGCAAGGTTTCAGTGTAATATTTTTAACTTTAAAAATCACGATTTCATGAACATGCGTTACCTTTTTGTTACCTTTCCTACCGCTAGATAACAAGCCAATTAAATAATTAAAACAACTGAATTTTAGACCACTCATTTTTTTACAGAGTGGTCTTTTATAATGCGAACCACTGCTCCATTTCATAATCCTCATAACATATATCTAAACTATCCATCCAATTACTATGTAATAACTCTCTACAAGCCTTCTCTGATTCCTTACGAGCGATTTCACGCAATGTATTGTTAAAATACCCTGTTATGCTATCAATCGGATTAGCAGTATCTCTTTTGCGTTTCACAGCGTTGAAAGTATGTTTAGCTGCTTCTATAACACTGTGGAAGACAATCGGTACAATTGAATTTTTATTTTGAGCTAAATAGATACCGTATAACTTACTAGCTAACCCTTTTTGTTTTGTAAAGTTTGAAACAAACGATGCTAATTTTTGATAAGGTGTTTGTTCTTTAGTTACTAACAATTTATCCACATCACCAGCAGACGATTGCGTAGCATACGTATTATCTTTTAAATTATTTTGATTAAAAGAATTAGATGGTTGGTTTTTAGAAACTTGATTATCAACCTTACTCCCACAAGGCATTTCAGATTTTGTCCGTTGGGACACGCTCGATGGGACATAAGGTAGAATGCGATAAATACTAGCCCCTTTAATGCCATTTAATTTAGTGCTTGGTATTTTTTCAATGATGCCTAACTCTACTAATCTCTTAATGGATCTATACACCGTTTTCGTACTGATCTCTAAGCTGTCAGCAATTGTGGAAGCTTTTAAATGACATGCTCCTGTATGCTCTAATGAGTGACTAGCAAGTTTGAAAACGATAGCACGTTCTGATTCAGTTAAATCGTAGTAGTGTGCTGCTATATGGTCCTCCACAGCTTTATCCATGTCTGCTACTGATTCAAATGTTTTGTATTGTGCTAAATAATCGAACGCTGCCATCGTTTTCACCTCACTTTACCTAATAACGAACTTTAACGGATCCATAAAATGAATATTGTTCGTATCTTATTGATTTATTTAAAAACTCAATCGAGAGCACCAACCTTTGATACTCCCTGTTCAGTTTTTAAATTTCAATTTCGAAACTCAATAAATGTTTAATCTCTTGAATTATCATTTTTTCAGCTACCATTAAAACAGCTTCTTTTTTATCTGTTGTAGAAAACACTTCCTCACGATCTTCAAATTCAGAACCACTTACAAACATAGTTTTTACTTTTATCATTTCGATTCC
>DEQI01000056.1 GCA_002360295.1 Planococcaceae bacterium UBA3370 | reverse complement strand
AAACATAAAATTTGATATTCTCGAGCCATTTTTCCGAGAGAATGAGCATCTGAATTTGTAACGAATGTATACTTAGTGAGCTCCTTGATTTTGCCTGCCATTTCCGTATCAGAGCTAAGTCCAAGCTCGATTGCATCAATCATAGTCGGATCGAATACTTCCGTTAGACTATGTAAAACACCTTTCCCATATAAGCTTTTAAATGGTGTAAACACGTGCGCGGGAATAAACAAACCACCAAGCTCCATTACTTTTTGCTGTAATGTGTGTGCATCACAATAAATCCGTTGGGAGCTCAGATGTACATTTTTAACATGTTGACTCAACCAAAGTGAAAAGGACTTCATGACCATTAGTGTTGGGAAGTACGCTAAAACATGAATAGGTCCATGACAATTCACATCATATAGTTCAATTTCAGCTCCTAAAATGAGCGTAGTATTTTGATATCGAAGCCCACCTTCAATAAGCTCTTTAATATGCCCTTCATCCATCATCATCTCCAGTTCTTCAATTATTTCAGGTGAATGACAATCAATAATGCCAATTAAATCAAGACCTTTTCGCGCACTCGCGGTATTCAATATATTTTGTAAGGTTAGATTTTTACTGCCCGTAATTTTTACTGCTCTGCCACTTCTAGTGCGACCAATATGAATATGTAAATCACTATAATATTTCTTTAGCATATAAATCCCCCTCATGTAAAAAACCTCGCATTTCTGCAAGGAATAAAAACTTTTGTTAGGAATAATGGTCATTTTTTAGTTTCGTTGCCTCGTTACTTCCTCCTTCATCTGAAGACAGCGGTGTGATCGTTTTACTATAAGCAACTAGTATAACATTCATTTCATCTGCTAACGCATTCATTTTTTCTAACTGTTTCTCATCCAACTCCGCGAAATTTGTAATCACCATTTAGACACTTCCTTTCCTAATTAAGAATGTGTAGTTTAATTGTTGTTATGCAAATCAATTCAATCATATAAAATATTTTTATTTATTTTTTGATTTATTGAAATTTATTTCCATCAAAACCCGTTATGATAAGTGAAGGACTAAATAATATTATCTATCGAGTATCACACTACTAGAAGGTCAATAAGTACTAATGTTAGTGTGGGATTGAAATAGTTTGTAACTCCTATCTTGGACAAAAAATAGTCAGAAACGTATCGTATATTTTATCCGCTTATAAAGGTATATTATTCTTAATAAAGGAAATTATAGGGGGTTATTTTGATGAAAAATCGTTTTTTAATGGCTATTTTTGCTTCATTAGCACTTATGACAGCAGCATGTACAGCAGAAAAAGAGCCAGACAAATCACTAGCTGCTAATGAAACAGAAGAGAATGAAGATGTTGCAGCAGCGAAAGCTAAAGTTGAACAAGAGGCGAAAGAGCTAGAGGCAAAGATAAAAGCTGAGAAGGAAGCAGCAGAACAAGTAGCAAAGGAAAAAGCTGAAGCAGAACAAGCAGCTGCAGACGAAGTGAATAATGCACAAAATTAAGCGGATCATATTCCATTTTTAACGGAAGAAATATTAACTTTTAGGGATGTATCTTTTAATTACATAAATGATAATTCAGAGTTATTCCCAGTAATGACTGATGCTGCGATAGACAAAGCGGTGGAACTTGCTGATGAAGAAGTGACATCAAAACATTTAAATAAAAACGTTACACCCTATTTGGATAAAATGGTGAACTTACCTGGATATGTCATCTAAATCGAAGAAGACACGCTTGAAGACGGAACGCTAATTTCAATTATTTTGATTGAGGATATGGATTTCAATGCGATTTATGCAATTGGCTATATTTCAACCGATATTTTAGAAGGCGATTTTATTGATGTTTGGGGCTTACCATTAGGAGCATATCAATATGAAAATGTGGATGGTGGTACAACATTAGCCCAAGCTTTAGCTATTTCACATATTGAGTAATAGCTACAAAACTCAAGAGGTGAGAAGTCATCTTTGGGTTGCAATTTAGAAATGATGAAAAGGTATCCACTCTGATCATTCAATCAGAATGGATACCTTTCTATTTGCATACTTATTCTTTATTCATTAAGCTATGTTTTCTACTATAGGTAAAATAAATAAATAGTCCAAAGATAAACCAAATACCACAAGCAATCCATGTATGAACAGATAACTGTGCGATTAAAAAGATACATAGTAAAAATGAGAGAATCGGGATAACTGGAAATAATGGTACTTTAAAGCCGCCACTTGGTATGTCTTTGTTTTTTCTTAAGTAAATAACGCCGATTGAAACAATTGTAAAGGCAAGTAATGTCCCCATATTCACTAATTCAGCTAGTTTAGATAGCGGCACAACACCGGCACAGAAAGCGACGATTGTTGCAAATGTCCAAGTATTTTTAACGGGTGTATTATATTTTTTACTAAGCGCACACATACTTTTCGGCAGCAAGCCATCGCGACCAAGTGCGTAAAGTAGTCTTGTTCCGCCATAAGACATGACAAGTATAACAGTTATCATCCCGATAACGGCACTGAGTGAAATGATACCAGCAATCCAATCCTGGTTAATAAGCTGCATGGCAAAGCTTACAGGGTCATTTACATTAAGATTCGTATAAGAAGTGATTCCAGTTAATACGAGTGAAACCACAACATAAAGCAATGTGCAAATAAGTAATGAACCAATAATGCCTATTGGTAGATTACGCTTGGGATTCTTTACTTCTTCAGCTGCAGATGATACAGCATCAAATCCAAGATAAGCAAAGAACACTAAGGCTGCCCCGCTTAACATTCCACTTACGCCAAACGGCATGAAAGGCTGCCAATTTGTAGGTTGTACATAAAAAGCACCGACACCAATAAATAATAGAATAACACCGACTTTAATGAATACCATTATTTTATTTAGCTTTGCAGATTCCTGAATACCAAGTGTTAATAAAGCAGCAATAGCAAAAACAATCACTACAGCTGGTAAATTAATGAATGTTCCATTAGCCGGATTAAAAGAATCTGAAATTGCGTGTGGAATCGTTATGTTAAATCCGCTTAGGAATGAATTTAAATAAGAAGACCAACCGGTTGCTACAGCTGCAGCGGCTAAACCATATTCTAAAAGTAGAGCCCATCCAACTAACCAAGCGACTATTTCGCCAAAGACAATATAGGCATATGTGTACGCACTACCTGTTACTGGGACAGCTGATGAAAACTCTGAATAACACATACCTGCTAATGCACAGACAATAGCAGCAATGATAAATGAAAAAACAATAGCAGGTCCAGCATGGCTCGCAGCTACTGTTCCAGGTAATATGAAAATGCCAGTTCCGATAATAGCACCGATTCCAAGTAATACTAAATCAAATGCACCTAATGTTTTTTTTAGTTGAATATCACCATTTGTTTTTAGTAGTTCTAATACATTTTTTCTTCTAAACAGTGTTTTTTTCATAAAAAATCCTCTTTTTTGCTAAAATATAAAGAGATTTTATATATTTTTTTTGACTATGTCAATTTTTTAATGAATTTTTCAAAAAAAACTATTATATTTTGAATAACGTGATCTATTACTTTATCAGCCTTTTATGCTTTTCCTTTATTTTTGCAACCAAACTAAGTTCTTATCTTATCTTGAGGATAGATTACTATGGCAGCAACAAAACAAATAAAACCGAACCAATTCATTAAAAGCATGATGAATTTTGAGTTAGAGGAAATAGTATATACATAAAAAAAGAGCCTCCATATCAGAGCATAACTTCTCGGAAATGGAGGCAGAGCTAAAATATAAAGTTAATGAATAAGTCGATAAATATATCGACTTATATAATATCTGATCTAAATCTCAAAAGTGTTAATAAATGAAGTGGAAAAGCCACTATCAGTCATCTTGCGCTTTGAATGATTAATCTGTTGTATTAAAAAATAGGTGTTAAATCTGTATGAACAAAACTTTGCGCAGTAATGATTACACCTGAAGATGTTCGGCCGTAAACAC
This sequence comes from Planococcaceae bacterium UBA3370, assembly GCA_002360295.1. GTDB lineage: Bacteria > Bacillota > Bacilli > Bacillales_A > Planococcaceae > Metasolibacillus. The sequence continues at coordinate 1,583 of DEQI01000056.1, read as the reverse complement.
TGTAAATTCCTCCATTTTGGTTCGGAGCAATTTCTACTTCATATTGAGCTGCGCCACCTAAACTTGGTGTAACGAAAGTAGAAGCATTCGAATTTGCACTAAAAACTGTTGTTGAGAGTAGTTGTCTTGTACCATTAAGTCTATAAACTCTCACTACACCAGTTAATAATCCACCTGTAAGGTTAAGAACTTTAATACGAACATTAGCTGCGTTAGCTGGAGTATTTCCTTGGTTTTCAATAGGACCAGTAGTTAAAGGCATGTTATTTTCACCTCCTGCAAAAATAGTGAGTTCATAATCTGCAGATTATATTACATACTATTCAGTTTCTATTAGTTGTTCTAGTTATTTTCATTAATTTTCTCTAAATAAAATATTATTTTGTAATAGATGAAACGAAAGTCAGAAAGGGAAATAATAGATTAACTACTAAAAGGGAGAAATAGTGTTGTATTCTTGGAGTATTTCAACAGTTAAAAAGGCCACTTTAAGGAAAGTGACCTTAGTAGCCAAGGGGGAAGGCTAGGAATATTTTAAAAATGATAAAGGCTTCAGCCTACTAAAAATCTCGGGTAGAAGTAAAGTTTAGTTTATTTAAGGGATTGTTAATACTTTTTATCTACAAAAGTAGCGCCAACAATAATTAAAAGAATGAATAATACAACAATTAGTACGAATGCTGAGCCGTAGCCTCCACCACAGCCTCCACCGTAGCTTCCACCGTAACCGCCGCCATAGTTTCCGCAGCAATTATTATATCCACCAACATTATCGTAACCCATAAGGATCCCTCCTTTCTTCAACTTAAAATATGTCATGTTTTAGAACAGAGGAGGGTAATTCAACCAATTTTATAAAATTATTTGTAAAACAAAAGATATTAGCTGTATTTGTTAGCGCAGTCAGCTACCTTTAACAATAATTAGAGCTGCAATACTGTGATTAATTCGTTGTTGCATATTCCACCGTTTTCGCGAAATCCGAAGCTTTCGTAAAGTTTTTTGGCAGTGATGTTACTTTCTTCATAACAAATCCAGCAATATTTTGCGGGTCCAGCAGGAAAGGTGCGGACATATTCCAAAATCTTTTTCATGGCTTCTTTGCCATAGCCACGGTTCTGAAATTTCTTGTCAATCATTAGACGTAAATGCAATAGTTACCATCTGCAATTGATGGTAAATCATATCCAGTTATTCCATAGGTCAGCATAACAAAACCAACTGGTTGCTCATCTGCATAAATAGCTAATGGAATTGGATGACCACCATTTGTTGCAAGAACATAACAAGAAGCTACGCTTGATAAATTGGAAGCAACGTAACGGCGTTGATCATCTGAAACTTCCAATTTAAAAATTGCACGTCGATTTTCTAATGTGATTTTTCTAAGAGATATAATAAGGCAACTCCTCCTTTAAGGATTGAATTGGTTATTATGGTAATTATATCATTCGTTTGATTTTAGTTTTCTATCTTAATAAAATTAATTATTAAAAATTGAGATTTCCCTAGTAAGAATCGACTTTTACAATAGTGGAGGAGTTTTTAATATATTCTAATTTTTGTATAAAATTTTTAAAAAA
>DEQI01000374.1 GCA_002360295.1 Planococcaceae bacterium UBA3370 | reverse complement strand
ACTCATAATCGCTTGGTCGCTGGTTCAAGTCCAGCAAGGGCCACCAAATCATTATTTACGTATCAGGAAGAGTTAAGGGTACAAGGGGTACTCGATGGCGGTCTATATTTCATGACTAACGCCATTTCAAGGAAGAAGTGCGGTGGGTGGTTTCGAATGAGGGCTGGTGTTTTGGTACGTGGCACGCCACTGCAATGTATTTATCCATCAGTACTCATTCAAAAGTACCTGGAAAAAATGCCTGCTATGCCAAGCGGGCAAATTGCTTACATGTGGAATTAAGTAATTAACGATAAAGCCAGAGTATTATCATTTATTATACCCCTTCATTTAATCAGGTTAATTACTCAAATCACTGAACTATTCTCTGTTCGCTCACTGATGATAAGTGAGTACCACAACCAATGTATGTAGAACAATGCCGTAGAGTAAGGATGAAATGTCTCTGCCACGCCTTAAACATCTACTACTGACCAGAACACCCGCCGCAGGCAGATGAGTTTTGTGAGCGTTACAGGAGCGTGGCTATGCTCATTAACCAACGCTATTGAGATATAAATTTCTAACACTTGAAAAACGATTTTCACTAATAAATTATAACGGTTTTTTTTATCATACAGCGAAATAACCTTTTGTTTATTAAATTTAACATTCCTGTGCTAATTTAATTAAAAGTTCCATGCGTAGCAAGTGAAGCAGTTAATGTCAGTAATTGTCTCAAATGAGCGTTTTTTTATAGTGACAAACAGTAATAACATTAAAAATAGCCATGTAGACATTAATTGAGGAATAGACAATGTTAGTTAGTAAAAGCAACGGATTTAACGCTAGCGCAGTTTTGGGTAGTGGAAGTTATAATGAAAATAAATCTTCTAAACACATGGAGCTACTAGCTCATAGTATTTTAAAATTAATTTGTAAGGAAGCTGCATCAGAGACGTATCGCGGTGCTCTTGAAACTTTACAAAAAATGATGTCTGAATGTATATATCAAGAAGGCAACGCCTTTGTCATTATGGGAGCTGGAGAACAATTAAAACGTATTAAATATGAAGTTGGTGAAAATAACTTAAAGGTATTCAACGTACACTTTAATAATAATCACGAGTTAGTTAGTTCTGGTGAGCCTGACGTAATATGTTTAAGCAAGCAGGTCTGGGAAAATCTTCTCATTAAACTAAAGCTGGAAAACAATGAAAATGTGTTTTCTGAAACTAAAAAATTATCGAATAAAAATAATGCCGATCAGTTTTTTGAATGCGCTAAAAGAAATGAATAGAACCTTTTCGATAATATAAGAAAAAGTGATTTTCATGTTGGTTTACTTAAGCCAAGTAGTACGCGTAGTGTTATTTTAGAAACGCCGCCAAATGTCTGTATGGAATCACGTAATTCATATGAAAACAAAATAGATGAGATTTCATCTTTGTCAGAGTCAAAGGAACACCCCATAGATATTCAAGAAAAAAAAGATGCGTTTGTGAATGAGTTCAAGGGGGTATTATTTGATAAAAATACAAGGTCTTCAGAGCTTCTGTTTAATTTTTATGAGTGTTGCTATAAGTTTTTACCAAGAGCTCAGCCTCAAGATAAAATCGATAGCTATAATTCAGCACTGCAAGCTTTTTCCATTTTTTGTTCATCTACGTTGACACATAATAATATAGGCTTTGATTTCAAATTATTTCCTGAAGTCAAGCTGTCTGGAGAACATCTTGAAACGGTATTCAAATACAAAAATGGCGATGATGTCCGGGAGATAGCCAAAATTAACATTACTCTCCAAAAAGAAGAGGGTGGTTTATATAATTTACGTGGATTGGATTTTAAGGGGTGCTTCTTTTCTGGACAGAACTTCAGTAACTATGATATTCAATATGTGAACTGGGGAACGTCATTGTTTGATGTTGATACTCCGTGTATTTTTAATGCGCCTGCTTACAACAAGAGTAATGAAAAATCATTAAAACCTGTGAGCGAAAACGGTTTAAGTGGAGTATTGACTGATCGTAATAATAAAATAAAACTCATCACGGGCGTGGCACCATTCGATGATATTTTATTTATGGATGATGACTTTGATGATAGTTCCTCTGAGGATGATCCCGTTGAGAATAGTCCTGTTGTGACTAGTCCCGTTGTATCAAGTTCTAAAAGCAGTTTTCAATGATTAATAAATGGCAATTTTTACAAAGAGATAATAACGTAGATTGAAACAATATGTATTATTGATTGAGTAAACGGGATTATTCTTCACACTACATCCATTTTAGTGTCACTACCAAAGAAAAAGGGGCTACGTTTTCATGTAACCCCTTGATTTATTTGGTGGGCTGGCAGTGACTGAATTGGTGCTGTAATTGGTTGAAATATTTCATCTAATGTCTGGTTCAACTTTCCTTAGCTGCCTGAAAGTTTTTTGATCTTACCCAGCAATAACAGCGTTACGGTGCACCACGCCTGACTGAAGAACTGCGTGCTCAGGGTTACCACTTCAACGTAAAACCGTGGCAGGAGGTCCGGACTGAAAAAACTGGTCAGGACATCATCGGCAGGGAACGCACTGCTAGTCTGTAAACTGAACCGACTGGGGCGCAGTATGTGGCATCTTGTCGTGCTGTTGGAGGAGCTGTGCGAACGTGGTATTAACTTTCGTGCTCTGGCCCAATCTATATTTGCCCAACAATGGGGGGACGAATGCTGTAAAAGTAAAACAATCTGCGATCTCAAAGTTATTGTGTGATTTTTATGTGAGCAGAAGATATTCATCAGAAACGATTATGTAAATCATTTTATTTT
>DEQI01000140.1 GCA_002360295.1 Planococcaceae bacterium UBA3370 | reverse complement strand
TTTGCTATATGGAGAAAATATGCCAAAGAGTTGCTCGATACATCATACAAAGAGCTTATCCAAATAGGTGATCGTCAAGGAGAATATGAGTTACGTGTAGAAATAGCCAGTTATTTATATCAATCTCGAGGTATTCACTGTATACCTGAGCAAATTGTTATCGGTTCTGGAACGGAACATTTAATGCCGATGATATTACGGCTATTCGATGAGGCAAAAATGGCGATTGAAAATCCAGGCTATTCTGCTATCCCACGCAGTCAGTTTGAGCAAGCCGTTATACCTGTAGCAGTAGATGAAGATGGGTTGCAAGTCGAGCAACTTGAAAAAACAGATGCAAATTTAGTGTATATTACCCCATCACATCAATTCCCTACTGGTGCCGTATTATCTGCGGCCCGTCGAACTCAATTATTAAAATGGGCTTCTCAAAGGGCAGATCGTTTTATTATTGAAGATGATTATGATAGTGAATTTCGTTATGTTGGAAAACCGATCCCAGCATTACATGGGCTCGACCAAAACGATAAAGTGATTTATATGAGCACTTTTACAAAGTCACTTATGCCGTCCTTGCGTGTCGCTTATTTTGTGTTACCTATTACATTACTTGAACGTTATAACGATACATTAAGCTATTATTCAGCAACTGTACCTCGTTTTGACCAGCACATTTTAGCCCACTTTATGAAAGATGGACATTTTGCTAAGCATTTAAATCGAATGCGCAAAATTTATCGTAAAAAGCATGATAAATTAATTTCTACTTTCGAAAAGCACTACCCAACAGTACATGTATCAGGGGATGTTGCTGGGATGCATATTTTAATCCAAGTACCACATGAAAAAACAGAGCATGCTCTACAGCTGCTTGCTGCGCAAAATGACATATTAATTTTACCTATTTCCAATTACTTGCTTGCGCCAATTGACTATTATCAACCTACTTTTTTATTAGGTTTTGGTGGTATACCTGTAGAGCATATTGAACAGCATATTCATACACTAATGGACATTTGGAAAATAGAAAAAAGATGATAAAATCCCTAAAAAAGAAGAAATTTATATAATAGAAAAACGACAGCTTTCGTCAAGACTATTTCGCATTCTTCATTTCCCACGAAATATTTCACATACCTGACGATTCATTAGATAAAAAAAAGACAGTCTCGTAAATTGTTACTTTCGAGACTGCCTCTTTTTAAAAATCTATTTTAGAATAAACCACCAATGAAACCTGTTACACTTCCCCAAAGATTACCAAAGAAGTTACCGATCCCTTGGAAGAATAATGAAAAGCCACTAGCACGCTCTACCTCACCTGTTGTCACAACATCGACTGACAACTCTTGACTGTCGATAAAACCGTAGTCTGTGCCTTCTGTGCGCTCTAAGACAACTTTCCCTACTACTGTACCTTCCTTAACCGGTGCTTCTAAACTTTCATCAGTCAATGTGAGCACTGGTTGATACAAATCTTTTTCACTATTCTTCACCATAAATGAAATTGGTTCTTTTATGGCGATTTTAACACTATCTTCTTTCCCTTTTGTTACAGGTAATGTTTTATTATCTTCAAATGTATAATTCGCTGGTAAAATTTCTTGCTTAGAAAATTGACCAAATCCATAGTCGAACAGTTTTCTAGTTTCATCAAAACGAGCTTTACGTGTACCTACACCATCCGCATCTACAGCTTTCATTACGACAGAAATTAAGCGTGTACCATTTCGTTCTGCCGTTCCTGTAAAGCAATGACCTGCAAAATCAGTTGTACCTGTTTTTAAGCCATCAACGCCTTCATATTCAAAAATCAAACCTGGTAACATAAAGTTCCAGTTATCCATTTCTATAGCATCATCTGTTCCTTCACGAAATATCTTCGTTGAAATTTGAGAAGTTTTTAATACTTCCGGATGATCTTTTAATAAGTGATATGCAAGCTTAGCTACAGATTTTGCAGGCATCACGTTTTCATCTTCAGCACCTGTTCCTGATGGATGCATTCCGAATAAGTCTGCGTTATTTAAACCAGTGGAGTTAACGAACTTATAACCTTCAAGCCCTAACTCCTCTGCTTTTTTATTCATCAATTTAATGAATTCAGTTTCTGTCCCTGCGATTGTTTCTGCAATTGCAACCGTTGCTGCATTGGCAGAATAAATTGCCATTGCTTCATATAACTCACGAATTGTATATGTACCATCTGCGCGTAATGGTACGTTACTTAATGCACGGTTTTGGGACATTTTATATGTGTAATCTGTTACGCGATATTCTTGATCCCACGTAATAGTACCTGCATCAATTGCATCTAATAACAAGTATTCCGTCATCATTTTCGTCATACTAGCAATACCTAAAGGTGTATTGGCATTTTGCTCATACAATATTTTCCCTGAATCTGCATCAATTAATATCGCTGCATCTACAGATAAACCTAAATCTGTTTCTGCTTTTGTCATTGGTGCTGCTACAAACATACTTAGTAGCAACATTGGAATCATCAGTAAACTGACGATTTTCATGCTCACTTTCTTCACAAAGCTACCTCCATCAAAATAAGTTTTCTTATCTTCCGCCATTTTATCATATAATGATAACAAAATATCGTTTGTTCCAAATAAAAAACACTCTTCCTACATCAAATTTTGACGTTAGAAGAGTGTAAAAGTTGCATATAGTGATTACTTCGAATAGTTCGGTGCTTCTTTTGTGATTTGAACGTCATGTGGGTGTGATTCTCGAAGACCAGCACCTGTCATACGGATAAACTGTGATTCTTCACGTAAAGCTTGTAATGTAGCTGCACCACAGTAACCCATACCTGCACGAATACCACCTACTAATTGATGGATCGTATCAGCTAATGGTCCTTTATATGGAAGACGTCCTTCAATACCTTCTGGAACTAACTTTTTCGCATCCTCTTGGAAATAACGATCTTTTGAGCCCTTTTCCATTGCCCCTAGAGAACCCATACCACGGTAAACTTTAAAGCGACGACCTTGGAATATTTCAGTTTCTCCTGGAGATTCTGAAGTACCTGCTAATAAAGAACCTAACATGACAACATTTCCGCCTGCAGCAAGTGCTTTTACGATATCACCAGAATACTTTATACCACCATCTGCAATAATTGACTTGCCATACTCACGTGCTACTGTAGCAGCATCGTAAATTGCTGTAATTTGTGGAACACCTACACCTGCCACTACACGAGTTGTACAAATAGAACCTGGTCCAATACCTACTTTAACTACATCAGCTCCAGCTTCAAATAATGCACGAGCACCTTCACCAGTGGCTACGTTACCTGCAATAATTTCCAAGTCTGGGTATGCAGAACGAATAGATTTAATTGTATCCAGTACACCTTGTGAATGACCATGTGCAGTATCAATTACGATAACATCTACTTGTGCTTCGACCAGCTTTGCAATACGAGGCATTGTATCTTTTGATACACCTACTGCTGCTCCTACAACTAAACGTCCAAGAGTATCTTTCGCTGCATTAGGGAACTCGATGACTTTTTCAATATCTTTTATCGTAATAAGGCCAGTTAATTTACCACTGTCATCAACTATTGGTAACTTTTCAATTTTATATTGCTGAAGAATTTTTTCTGCATCTTCTAGTGTCGCTCCTACTGGTGCAGTAATTAAATCTTCCTTCGTCATCACATCATCAATTTTTAAAGAGTAATCAGAGATAAAGCGTAAATCACGATTTGTAATAATACCTACTAATTTTTGATCATCCATATTGTTAACAATAGGTACACCCGAAATACGATATTTCCCCATTAAATGTTCTGCATCAAAAACTTGGTGTTCTGGTGTTAGGAAAAAAGGATTTGTAATAACGCCATTTTCTGAACGCTTTACTTTTTCTACTTCTTCAGCTTGTTCATCAATCGTCATATTTTTATGGATAATGCCGATTCCGCCTTGACGTGCCATGGCAATCGCCATTTTTGCTTCTGTTACTGTATCCATTCCAGCACTTATAATTGGAATGTTTAACTTAATTTTTGGTGTTAATTGAACTGATAAATTAACATCTTTTGGTAACACTTCTGATTTTGCTGGTATTAGTAATACGTCATCAAATGTTAAACCTTCTTTTGCAAACTTTGTTTCCCACATCACGAAAAATCCTCCTAGTAAAAGAATATTATTGTAAGGTTAACAACGTGAACAGGCAGTGTCAAGAAACTTTAAAAAGAAAAACTATTCCGACTATTAGGTGTGTATCGCAAAAGTGAAGCTTTGACATATATGTAGGACAGTTAGCTAAACTTTGTACCCATTAAACTACATATAAGAAATGACTGAAGCTATACGCTAGATGGAAACTATCTTTGAGTAAAATATTATTGAAACATACCTTTGTGTAAAAATGTAATTACATTCTGTGTAATATAAAAATGACATAATTGAATTAGCAAGTGCATTTATATATAAATCTTTAATAAATTTGTAGGCAAAAATGATGCATTCTAAAGTCTTATGAGATTAACTCTTCATTTCATAGGTAATATCTTTTTCTATGGCACCTACAATAAAAAAATTATTTAATAAATAATTAACAAGATATAAGAAATACTTAGGAGATTTTTTCCTCCTGGATAAAATACAGAGATCAATGATAAATAATTTAATCAATAAATACAAAAAACCACTGATTGATATCAGTGGTTTTACTATTGCCTAGCGACGTCCTACTCTCGCAGGGGGAAGCCCCCAACTACCATCGGCGCTAAAGAGCTTAACTTCCGTGTTCGGTATGGGAACGGGTGTGACCTCTTTGCCATCATCACTAGACTTACACATGAATGTGCTGGCTTCTGCAATGTAACACGATGTTGCGCTTTTAGCAGAAGTTCTTATTTACTTGAAAGAATTGTTCTTTCAAA
>DEQI01000051.1 GCA_002360295.1 Planococcaceae bacterium UBA3370 | reverse complement strand
CTATAAAGGGGTATTTGTGTTAAATGTATTAAAGGGTGGAGCAGCTGATGGTATTTTAAAAGCTGGTGACGAAATCGTAGAAGTGAACGGGGAACGTATTGATAAGCAAGCAACACTTGTTGATAAAATAAATGAACTACAACAAAATGAGGATATTACGATTACAATTAATCGTAATAATGAATTATTGGATAAAACGATTAGTTTGAAGGAAATTCCTGGTGGGGACGGACGTATTGGTCTCGGTATAACATTTTCTGAGAGTAAATCGATTAAAACGGATCCGAGAGTAAAGATTAATACAGAAGATATTGGAGGGCCATCTGCCGGTTTAATGTTTACACTAGAAATATTAAATCAGCTATTAGATGAAGATTTAACAAAGGGATATAAGGTAGCAGGAACAGGCGAAATGAATGAAGATGGTACAGTAGGGCGTATTGGTGGTATTGACTATAAAGTAGTTGCCGCTGATCAAGACGGTATGGAGATTTTCTTTGCACCGGATGATACGATTACAGACAAAATGCTTGAAAGTAATCCAAACTTAGTATCGAATTATGAATCGGCTGTTAAAACGGCAGAAAAAATCGGTACGAAAATGAAAATCGTACCTGTAAAAACAATTGATGATGCTTTGAATTATTTACAAGCATTGGAGCCTAAATAATAACTATAGAGCACTGCAAGGAGATTTTCTTAAAATCGTTTTGCAGTGCTTTTTGATAGGGATAGGGAAGTATAAATGAGATGTGCATGTGCTTTTCCTATCTAATCGGTGGCGTTTTGTATTCATCATTTATTTTGTTATTTGTATATAATTGAATACCGAGCGCGTACATTTTTGTTGCATGCAAATCAATGGCGAGTAATTCATCTTTGGAGGCAGCTACACGACTAATCAGAGGTAGCTCTAGATTCTTTTTTTGTTCTCTTATATAACGTTGACCGGTTTCTGTCATGCCGAGTAAACGTATATATGTTGGCTCTTTATAGGCGTGAAGTTGTTGTTTTGTCATGCCTGTATAAATATGTGTCACTATTCGCTGAAGTCTTGTCCAAGTATAGCGTTTTGATTTTAGTGTGCTCATGAATTCTAAATAAGAATTACTTGTTTTCGCATGTTTAATTAATGCATACTGTAAACCCTCAGATACATCGGCATAGGCAGTTAATTGTTCGGGTGAATGTCGCAAAATAGCAAATTGTAAAAGTGGCCAAAATTTTTCCCAGCTAGCAAAAGTCCCGTAAAAGGACTGCCATTTTTTTAGTTCGTTATACGTTGGAGAAGGCATAAATTGCTCTACCTGTGCTAAATCATTTTCCTCAAATAATGCTTTTCGAATGCCAGTTGCACTTGCAATCGAACTCTTATTGTCGGCATCATCATAATACTGAGCACCAAGCCGCTGAATAGTAATTGGCTGCATCGTACTATGTCTCTTTCTGACAGCCTCTATATATTGTAAACCTAAAATATTATTAGGTTTGTCTAAATCAACAAAATGACCATCCTTTTGCTCTTTTAATTGAGAAAAAGCTTCGTGCAAAGCTTTTGGATAGCTAATACCCGAACTGACATATTCCTTTATGAGGGCGTTATATTCCTTGCTGTGATCGTTTAAAAGTGTAACGGTATTTAAAAATGGTGTAATGGATCCATCTTCACTACCAAACGCAAATGATTGACATTGCATAGCGTCTAGCAATGAAATAGCCCCGTAGGCAAACTGATTTGCTTGGGCAGTACTAAAAACATAAGGGAGTTCAATCACAATATCTACACCACTAGCCAGTGCCATTTTTGTGCGAGCCCATTTATCAACAAGCGCTGGTTCACCTCTTTGTAAAAATTGACCACTCATAACCGCAATGACAGCATCAGCTCCTGTTATTTTTTTGGCTTGCTGCACATGATAGGCATGACCATTATGGAAAGGATTATATTCCACTACTACACCGACTGCTTGCATAATTTTTCACCTCACAGTAAAATATATCTTTATGTAATAAAATATTTTATGCGCTAAAATTACAAATTTTATGCAAGTATTTTTTACAAATACAATCAATTAGTTTGATTATATAGTTGTTTTTAAGTAGTGACAAGAAATTATCTTGACATCTATTTTATATATCTATATAATCAACAGTGTTGTCTAGAGGTGATTAACGAATGAAATGGTCAATTCATCAATTATCAAAGTTTCGAAAAGACGGGATGCCGATTGACGCTTATGTTCAATTGGATGAAGTTATGGATCGCAACCAAGATATTCGAGCAATTTCACCCGTTCATGTAAAAGGGCTATGCACTTTTGGTGCATCGCAAATGACTTGTCAGTTTACATTAAGCGCAACATTAACACTTCCTTGTGCCCGTACATGGGAAGACGTTGAGTATCCTATCGAAGTTGAAACAGCTGAAGTTTTCAGTTGGATTGACGAAGATAAACGTGGAGATCTTGATGGTGACATTCACTATGTTGATGGTGAAGTTGTCGATATGAAGCCGGTTTTAGAGGAGCTAGTGCTTCTTGAAGTGCCTATGCAAGTATTCAAAGAGGATACCGAAGGACAAGTGCTAGGCGGAAAAAACTGGTCTTACACAACGGATGAAGATGTTGAACTTAGTCGTAAAAATGACGAACCAAAATTGGATCCAAGACTGGCTGCTTTAGCTAAGTATTTTGATCAAACAGATGAATAAGTATCTGTAAGGAGGTGCCACAATGGCTGTACCATTTAGAAGAACTTCTAAAACTGCAAAAAGAAAGCGTCGTACGCATTTCAAATTATCTGTACCTGGTATGGTAGCTTGCCCAAACTGTGGTGAAGCAAAATTAGCTCACCGTGTGTGCAAAGCTTGCGGACAATACAAAGGTAAAGAAGTAGTAAGCAAATAATTCAGTATTTGCTCGATTTAAAGGCGATAAAAGAGGCCATGGCTCTTTTATCGCCTTTTTATATTGGTTTTTAATAAGTAGTGTTTTTATGGTTCTAATATATAGCAAACCCGCTTTTATAATAGGGCATTAAATTAACTGAACATTCAAAGTATATAGGGTACATATCTTGTCAAATGAAAATCTGTTCGTTATGCTAACTGTAGGTGTATTATTTTGACATAATAATTAAGGGGATTGGATATGGCGTATTTAATAAGCGAAAACGAAGGTATAGTCACTTTTACAATTGATCGACAAGAAAAACGAAATGCTGTGAATGATGAAGTTATGAATGGTTTAAAGAAAGTCATTACATATGTAAAAGAGCAAAATAATGTGCGATTTTTAGTAGTGACAGGTGCTGGTGAGAAATCTTTTTGTTCGGGTGGGGATTTATCTGAATTTCATACTTTAGAAACAGAGGATCAAGCATTTAGGATGCTAAGTAAAATGGGTCATATATTATATGAATTAGCTACTTTAAAAGTGCCCACTATTGCACTAATAAACGGTGCTGCTGTCGGGGGTGGCTGTGAAATTGCCACAGCCTGTGATTTTCGTTTAATAGCTAGTCATGCAAAGGCTGGTTTTATTCAAGGGACATTAGCGATTACGAGTGGTTGGGGTGGGGGCACGTATTTATTTGAACGTGGTTTGCGTCATGACCGGGCATTAAAAATGCTAGTAGATGCTAAGCCGTATGATGCGCAATTACTCTATGAGATCGGGTGGGCGATGAGGGTATTCGAAGGTTCAAAAGAACAGGCGCTAGATGAATTTATTGCGGAAATGAGAAAAATTCACCCATCAGTCCATCAGGCGTATAAAGAGATTGAGTTGCGAAAATGGCGGGAACGTAATATGTACGAACGTGTTATGGAAGAAGTGAGAGCATGTGCAAAACTATGGGAAAGTGAAGCTCATCATGAAGCAGTCAATAGCTTCTTAACAAAATCTAAGAAATAATTAACAAGAGGTGTGTGAAGAAATTGTTCACGCACCTCTTTTTCATGGAAAAACACGATTCTATTTCACCGCTTTACGCATATAGTAGTAAAAAATGAGAGGTGATAGAATGGAAGCGAAAAGAAGAAAAGATCAATGGACACCTGAAGATGATGAAAAATTAGCGGAAATCGTTATTCATTTTGTGCAAAATGGTAAAACACAATTGGATGCTTTTGCGGAAGCGGCAAATGTGTTAAATCGCACAAAGCAAGCTTGCGGTTTTCGTTGGAATAAAACGTTGCGCGGTCAATACGGGCAAATGTTAGGGAGCGTGAAAAAAAGACCTAAGCAACTCATGCGTAGTCATTTAAAGTTAGCCTTAACGAGTTTTGATGAATTAACGGAAGCTTATCAAGAGCTTGAATTAAAATACCATGAATTACAAAATGAGCATGACAAACTAGTAAAGTGGTTGCAACAAGGTATGCAACTCAC
>DEQI01000220.1 GCA_002360295.1 Planococcaceae bacterium UBA3370 | reverse complement strand
AACCCTTCATCTGTAAGGACACCACCTTTAACCATTTTCACATAATCCAGCATATGAAAAAATTGTGTAATGGTTTGTTCATCTCCTTCCATTTTGGGCATATGTGAGCGAATAAAAGCAATCCTTACAAATCTAGAAACGGAAGCAAAGTCACCAGGTATACCTAAAGTTCCAGCGCCAACACCTAACGCATTTAAAGTATGCTCCCCCCATTTAGTTTGTTTGGGGGAAGTCGGTGTCAGATGTAAATACTCATTTAAGTTCGTTAAATGCCAATCAAAGGTAGGGTTGTTTGTTATAACTCCGATGAAATTGTCATGTACAGTTAAGCGGTCTTTTGTTTTTTCTACCACAATCGCCTTGCCTGTCTTATCTGTAATCATCCAGTGAAGCATGGAAACCGGTGTTTTATCATTAATAGGACGATCCACCAATTCTAAATGCTCTATACCTTTCTTCACTTCTTCTACGGTTTCGTGATTGGACAACACCCATTGTATAAAGTCGTAGGGGGCAATATTATTTTTACCTTCAATCGGTTCTTTCTCAAAGTAAGCATAGCCTTCAAAATTTAATCCTGCGCAGGCTAAACCGGCATCATTCATCGCATCCGCTAGCGCAGGATGGTTGTCAATTACCGTTCCCATTCCAATAATAGCACGCTTATTTGTCACTTTTTCACCTGATACCTTATCTTGATATTGATAGTTCCTCGGCATAATCATTACTGCTTGATTAAAATAATAGGCTAAGTCCATATTTCTTCCAAAAAACCACTTACCCTCTTGAGATTGAATACTTAATCCTGTACAAATATTGGTTCACCTCATTTTTCTAATATAATATGCGCACCACAATTGCGCACATCATGCTACATACAGACTATATTTTTTAACTATTTTTCATTTCTATACACATGTTTACTAATGGTATCGTAGAGAACGTGTCCTACCATTACAATTAGCTATTAAGACAAAGTTATTCATAAATATTTTCTTTTGCCAATTCTCGAAGCTTTTCTATGTTAATAATATGAATAGAACCATTCACTCTTTCAATAATCTTTTGCTGACATAGCTTTTGAATCACTCGGTTTAAATGCCTATAGCTAGTACCAATTGTATCCGCAATATCGACTAAGCTTGAGTTCTTCATTTCTTCACGAAATAGTGTTCCTTCACTATCAGTGGAAATGGACAATAAATAGCTAGCAAATCTCACATTAACAGGATAAAGAACATTAAAAGTGGTAAAATGTGTTTTCGCTCTAAATTTCTGAGCTATAGACTTAAGTAAGAACCGCAAAAAAATCGAATCGTTTCCGAACGTTTCGTTTATTTTTTTGTACGAAATACATATAGCCATACAATCTGTACTAGCCTCAACGGAATTCATTGCCGCTTCCTCATTAGCAAATTCTATATCACCTAACATTACAGGTGCTTTTAAAAATCGAATGATTAAACTTTTATCCTCAGGTGTCACCGTAAAAACTTTTACTTTCCCTTCAACAAGGAAAAACATTTTTCCAAGAGGTTCACCTGCTGTTATAACAGATTCTCCTTTAGAAAAACTACATAGCTGCACTTTATTCATATCTAACGCGAAATAAAATTCCTTTAAAATAGTGATTTGTATATAGGAGTTTAGTAATTCTTTATTATCAATAATCCTCAAACTTGACCTCTCCTCCAATAAAAAACGTCTATCTATAGCTTATCCATTCCACTAAAGTAAATAACCTTACTAGATTTTTTATAGGGGACACATGTCCTTGCGAGCGTTTTTTTATATCAGTAATATACATTTGACAGTAAGTGCAATCTGCATATTACTAGCGAATTTTATCTAGACTATGAAGAAAGAGGGATATTTTTGTTCAATATTCTACTTGGTATTGTTACCATTTTTTTGTTGGTTGGTTTTTCGTATTTATGCTCTAACGACAAAAAAAATATAAATTTCAGAGCTGTCTTTGTCATGCTCGGTTTACAGCTCATTCTTACGTGGTTACTGCTTAAAACAACAATCGGTTTAAAAGTAGTAGATACAATCGCAACCGGTTTTAATAAGCTGTTAGACTATGGAATGGAGGGCGTGAATTTCGTTATAGGAGGATGGATTCCAGAGGGTGGAGCACCTTTCTTTATTAATGTATTACTGATTTTAGTATTTACTTCTGCTTTCCTATCAATAATTACGCATTTAAAAATCCTTCCTTATATTATTAAATATGTAGGTGGGTTATTATCGAAAATTACAGGATTACCTCAGGTCGAGAGTTTTAATGCCATTAACTCTATTTTCTTTGGACAAGCTGATGCAATTCTTGCCATTAAAACACATATTAAAGATTTAAATACAAATAGACTATTCATTGTTTCTACTTCTGCCATGGCAAGTGTTTCAGCAGCTCTTATTGCTTCATACATGACGATGTTACCAGCAAAATTTGTGCTGATTGCAGTCGTATTAAACGTTTTCAGTGCCTTAATATTAGCATCCGTAATTGCACCCGTAAAAGTATCAAAAGAACAACGCTCAATTAATATAAACGATATGATTCATACCAAAAACGTATTTGATGCAATCGGTAGTGGTGCAATGGATGGAGGAAAAGTAGCCCTTATTGTCAGCGTCATGCTCATTGCCTATTTAGGTTTACTTGCTTTAGTAAATGGCCTATTTAATGGCCTATTTGGAATGGACTTAACGACTATGGTTGGTTATGTTTTTTCCCCGATAGCTTACTTAATGGGGATTCCAAGTAATGAAATTGTAACGGCTGGTACGATTATGGGAACAAAACTCATGGCGAATGAATTTGCAGCTATCATGCAATTCCAGCCTATTTTAGGAGAGCTATCAGAAAAAACAGTATCGATTATCTCTACCTTCCTTATTTCTTTCGCTTCAATTGGTTCTATTGGGATTGTTGGAGGAGCTGTGCAAGCTATTAATGGGGAAAAAGGAAAATACGTGAGTGCTTTTGGATTAAAAATGTTACTTGTAGCTACTATGGCTTCTATATTATCAGCAACTATCGTTGGGTTATTTATATAACACTACTCTAAAAGAAGATTTACACAGTAAAAGAGGGATACTTTCAACTAAATGATGTACGTGAAAAGCAATGTCGTTATTTTGTAATTTTCCTTCTAAATCTAAAGGTAAAATTAATTGATTTTAATTGATTCATGTTATAATCTTTAAACATAAAGACCCTTCTTTCGATTGAATTTGTTGTGGTGACTTAATTCTATCAGAAGTGGTCTTTTTTATGTTTGAAAATATGTATACATTTAATTAATAGAGAAGGAAATACTAGTTGTTCGGAGCGACGGCGGCACTCCTGCGGGAACAGCACGAGCGGAAGCACCCGGACTGAGCGAAGCGAGGGAGAAGGCTGGAGCTGTGCCTGCGGAAAGCGTCCGCCATAGCGGAGAACGACGGCTACGAAGTAGATTAACAAACAAAACCTCGAAAATTTTACTGTTCGTAAAATTTTCGAGGTTTTCATTTCTGAGGTGGGTTTTGTCCCAGCCCCTTCTTCATTCTACAACTACTCTAACGCCATTTTAAAAATTTTATAAATC
>DEQI01000386.1:3330-3672 GCA_002360295.1 Planococcaceae bacterium UBA3370 | reverse complement strand
ATTGTTGCGCTCGCTGTCCCATTTGTGCTCTTAGCTGCTCTGATTGTCCAAGCGCTGTAAAAGCATGGATCAGCGCCGTGTCATCATCATGGTGAATAACAAAACCGTTGTCATTTGATTGGATTAAATCTCTTAATCCACGCGTATTCGTTACGACACAAGGAATCCCCGCTGCCATGGCTTCCATAATACTTTTGGGCAAGCCTTCGCGATAGGAAAGTAATGTCACGATATCTGACATTTGCAGTAATGTCGGCACATCTCTCCGATAGCCTAAAAAATGAACGCCCGAAAGCTTTTCTTTTTCCACCAAAGCTTTCAATTCACTTTCATTTTCACCAG
>DEQI01000386.1:2927-3190 GCA_002360295.1 Planococcaceae bacterium UBA3370 | reverse complement strand
AATTGCAGTTTCTCCTCTTGTGTTAGAATGTCTGCTTCGAACTCTACGCCAACTCCATGCACAAATGAGATTTTTTCTGCAGGTAATAATTTATGCGCATTATTAAAATCTTCTTCATTCATCGTAATTAAATGATCGGTCCATTTCGCTGCCATTTTTTCAGCCGTATAATAGATCATCCAGTTTTGTTTTGGTGCTCCTTTAAAGAAATGAAATCCGTGGGCAGTATAAATCATTTTCCCGTACTTACTCTTACGGAATGC
>DEQI01000386.1:2224-2769 GCA_002360295.1 Planococcaceae bacterium UBA3370 | reverse complement strand
ACGTTTATTTTTTCTAAAATCTTTTTATCTTCCTCACCTGTGCCCGCTGCATACACCTGATAACCGCGCTTTTGAAAGTGCGCTATATAGGGAAGATGAAATGCTGTGATGTGCCTATAGACAGAGGCTGCGAATAATATTTTCATAATGGTTCAATAACTCTCCATAAAGTTTCTTTTTCAACAAGAAAAGCGCAAGCGTCCCGTTTTGCCCCGACAAGCGCTAATTGGCTCTTCTTTTCCGCTTTCGTTTGAGGGACAGAAGCGACCTCGAGGGGCTGGCTGGGCTCTGGAGCTATATTTTCTTATCTTTTTAATGCTAAATTTTATATTTGCTCTTAAAAAATAATCGACGAANNACTCTCCATAAAGTTTCTTTTTCTTAGCACTAGAGCTAAACACTGCTCAAACACCATTAACTTATAATTTCATACCTTTATAAAACATTAAATTTCGGCTCTTCACTATAACTTAGTGTTGATTTCCGTTGCACCATCGTACTTTCCTGGGGTTTCTGATAAGTCTCTTAAAGTTCTTGGAACAACA
>DEQI01000386.1:0-2109 GCA_002360295.1 Planococcaceae bacterium UBA3370 | reverse complement strand
GCACATAGATAATCAAATGGATAAATAACAATGCCATCATTTAATGTAGATAGCCTGTTGCCTTCCTTCCATCCGTATGAAGCCTTTGTAATCGCCGTAATAATCAAAGTATTCGTGGTCATATCAAGCTCACCATTATCTAAAACAAATGATCTTCCCTCATAATATTTTAGTAGTGCTTCGATCCACGGATGATTCGGTTCAGCTCCTAATGTACCTGTAATACAGAAATCTCCTCTTTCCACACCGGTAAATGCTCGATTGCTCAATAAATCATCTAATGACTTTACTACTTCGACATCTGTATCCATATAAATCCCACCATCATGATACAAGGCATACAGTCTTACGTAATCTGTAATAAATGCATATTTTTTCTTCTCATAGGCCTCTCTTACATAGTCATTTTGATTTAAGTCAAAGTTCTTTTCGTTCCACTCTACAATCTCATAGTCTGGTAAATATTTTCGCCACGTTGCTATACAGGCTTTTGATTTTTCATCTAATTCTTTTCCACCAAACCAGCAGTAATGAATTTTTTTAGGAATCACACAAAATCCCCTCCCATCCCCTATCAAAATCGACGTTTTACACTGTTCACTTTATTTTTCAATACGTACTTTTCATCCTTAGTCAAATAGCAACTATATATAACGACACAATAAACGAATGAGTAAATAAGCCCAAAAATAAACAATGTTACCCAATCTGTTATTTCAAATAAATTCTTAACAAAGAAACTTGCCCCAGCAATAAGAACAATCAGTACAATCAATCTGCCAATATGACGCCAGTAACGAATCATATTTAGCTTTAATACTTTGTGATAATAAATATTTAATACAAATACATTTCCGATAAATACAAATATAGAAGTAACGACTGCCGTTCCTATGCTGCCGTATATGTTAATAATGGGAATAGAAATGAACACATTTAATACAGCACATAGTATTAAAGTATAGGCTCGGAATGAATAATTCCCTTTGGCTTGCATAATGACTAGCCCTAAATTTTGTATTAAGTCTAATGAAAATGCCAGCATTAAAATCATCACGATATAATAGGCAAGCTCATAGGATGATCCTACCCAAAGCTCGATAAATACTTTTCCAATTAGTACAAACCCTGATAAAAATAACCCTAAAACAAATGTTTGAAATTGGCTTACTTTAATAAATAATGCATTGAGTTTTTTTAAGTAATTTTTTTCGCTGACCATATGCGTAACCCGCGCTAAAAACACACTATTAATCGCAATGGATAAAGACATGAAAATATTCACAAATTGAATAGCTAATGCATAAACAGCCACTACCTCTGGATTTTTTAAGATGCCTAGTAAAATCTGATCCGTTTGCCAGTACAGTTTATCTGCGATCGCTACAACAAAAATAATCAACGAATACCGAACAACTTCTTTTTTTAAATTGGTCTCAATTGGTTGAAAGGTCATTTTAATTTTCAACGCTTTTTTATAGTAATAATAGCCGGCAACTAGTATTCCGATATTAACAGCGGCTAATATCATCGTTAAAATGATGATGTTGGATGAGTAAAATAAATAAAACACAGACAAAAGAGGCGTTAACGAAATTCGAATAATATTGGCCGATTTTAAAAAGATAAATTTCTCATAGGCTTGAAGCACAGCAGAGAATGTATTTAAAACAAATCCTACAGCAAAATTAACGGTTAAGATGAACATCATCCACTGTAATGTTTTAATTTGATCATTAGAAAAATCACTCGATACGATGTTCCCTAAATTCCATGTAATAAGTAGGCCTAATACAATCGTAGCAAAACCGATATAAGAAAAAATTTTGAAGAAGAATCCGATTAATTTTGCTTCCTTCTCTTTCGTTCCATTCACTTGAGTTTCTGCAACATATCTAACGATGGCATTCCCTATCCCTAAATCTAACAACGATAAATAACCGGCTATCGCAAGCGCTAATGCATAAATTCCATAGTCGGCTTGACCTAATGTACGAATCAAAAAAGGGGTATACACTAAGCCAACAATAAATGTCATCGCAATGGAAATATAATTTAATACAATACCTAATTTTAGTTGGTTCATATGAATATTCCTTACTTCATTTA
>DEQI01000033.1:11705-12264 GCA_002360295.1 Planococcaceae bacterium UBA3370 | reverse complement strand
TGGTTTTCATTGGCGCCGATAATATCATGCTTCCGATCGCCAATCATAATCATTTGCTCTGCACTATATTGCCTAAAGTTTTGCATCACAAATTTGATGATTTCGCCTTTAGCTGAACGTGTACCATCTAAATGACTCCCCACAATAACATCAAAGATCTGTTTAATATGAAAATGCTGTAAGATTTCTTCCGCAAAGACTGTCGGTTTTGATGTTGCGATAGCGAGTAAGTATCCTTGTGATTTTAGTTTTTCTAATAGCTCAGGGATTCCATGGTAAAGAACATTTTCAAACATCCCTAATTGTTTAAATCTTTCACGATAATAGGCGATAGCTTGTGTTGTTGCGTCATCAGTAAAGCCATAATACTCTTTAAATGAAACTTGTAAAGGGGGTCCAATAAATGGCTCTAACTGATCGATGTTTGATTCGTGAATGCCCATTTTCTCCAAAGCATATTGTACTGATTTTGTAATTCCAATCTTGGGATCTGATATTGTGCCATCTAGATCAAATAAAATGACTTTATATTTTTGCATAAACTAATCCTCCTAAAAAA
>DEQI01000033.1:7912-11574 GCA_002360295.1 Planococcaceae bacterium UBA3370 | reverse complement strand
AATTTATAGCGTTTATTAAATTCATCAAGGAATATTTGTAAATCGATTGTTGCAATTATATAAGGCTCTTTTTCGACGTCTTGCAATAACCCGCAAGTAGCTTTTAATGATTTAGAAAACTCAAGTAGCATCATTTCATTTTCTAGATGGACACGAATTTCCTGTGATTGGTCCCGTTTATTAATTTTAAAATAACGGCCGTCAATAATACGTTCTAAATTTGTTTCTTTAAAAGGAAATACTAGATTTTCATATACGATATTCATACATGAGCACTACCTCTCAATTTTATTTACAATAAGAAACGACTTTTTCATACGCTAAATCTCCGCCGAAAATATCAAGTGCAGAGCCAATTGTTACGTGTAGTTTGCCACCTGTTAATGCTTCGAATTTTTTTAAATCCTCCAGTGAACGCACGCCACCTGCATAAGTAGTAGGGATGGAAGTCCATTTCGCTAAATCACGCACTAAGCTTTCCTGCATCCCGCTACGTTTCCCTTCCACGTCTACTGCATGGATAAGTAGCTCATCACAATAATCTTCCATCATTTGAATCGTTTCCTCATTTACTTCAAAATCACTAAATTTCGTCCATTTATCCGTTACAACAAACCATTTTCCATCACGACTTCGACAGCTGAGATCGATGACGAGGTTCTCTTTTCCTACTGCTGCTACTAGCTTTTCTAGGCGCTCCATATCAAGTAGTCCGTCATGGAAAATATACGAAGTCACGATCACGTGGGATGCACCAGCATCTATGTATTGCTGCGCATTATCAGCTGTAATGCCACCTCCGATTTGTAAGGCATTTGGATAAGCTTTTAGCGCGCGTATTGCCGCAGCTTCATTGCCGCTACCTAGCATAATGACATGTCCACCCGTTAGACCATCCTGTTGAAATAGATGGGCAAAATAGCTTGAGTCATGATCAGATATAAAGTTTTCAACTACTTTTTTATCTGAATGACCGAGTGTACTACCGATGATTTGCTTTACTTTTCCATCGTGTAAATCGATACATGGTCTAAACTCCAAGTTCATCACAACGCTTTCTGAATATTATTAATTTTATCATACCATTGGAACAGGAGGGATTGCATAAAAATGTTAAGATTCCTATGAAACATGTTTTTAGTTTAGGGACTGTGATAAAATATTCGATACAGAATTGTATGTAAGGGGCGAAAAAAGATGGCGGATAACCATGATTTATTCAATATGAATAAACTATTTGTATTAGGACGCCCAATTGTATCTATTTTTCATAATGCGACGAATATGTATTCCATCATTCGCGTAAAAATTCAAGAAACCAATTGTCAATATGAAGAAAAAGAAATGATTGTAGTGGGGTATTTCCCGCCTTTAAATGAAGACGAAGTATATCGTTTTACTGGTAGTATAAAGACACATCCGAAATATGGTGTACAATTTCAAGTAGATACTTTTGAAAAAGAAGTGCCTGCGACTGAGCAAGGGATTGTCCATTATTTATCGAGTGATTTATTTTCAGGGATCGGAAGAAAAACGGCGGAAACGATTGTCGCAAAGCTTGGAACAGATGCGCTAAAAATAATAATGGAAAATCCAGATGCACTCGATATAGTTCCGCGTTTATCGCAAGAGAAAAAACAAATTATTGTTGAGACAATTGCGCAAAACTTGGGGTTAGAGCGTATTATGATACAGCTGAATGAATGGGGATTTGGACCGCAGCTCAGTATGAAAATTTATCAAACGTACCGGGAAGAAACGCTTGCGATTTTATCTGAAAACCCATTTCGTCTCATTGAAGAAGTGGAAGGTGTTGGATTCAGTCGTGCAGATGAATTAGGTGCCAAGTTAGGTATTACTGGGAATCATCCAGATCGTATTAAAGCAGCTGTGTTTCATGTATTAACGAATGCAGCGCTTTCAGATGGGCATGTCTATTTAGAAGCGGAGCAAGTACTGCCACAAGTAAAAGCCATGTTAGAGCAAAGCCAACGAATCGAAATTCCGTACGAATCCATTTCACAAGCGTGCATTGAAATGCGTGAGGAAAGTAAAATTTGCGGTGAGGAAACGCGCATGTATTTGCCTTCCTTATATTTTAGTGAAGTAGGTATTGCTTCCAAAATAATAGAGCTTATTGAACAAAATAAAAAGCAGGAAAACTTTTCAAAGGATGAAATTCGTAAAGCCATTGGTGAAGTGGAAGAACGCTATCATGTCAATTATGCACCTACGCAAATTGAAGCGATTGAGCGTGCTCTCAATTCGGCTGTTATGATTTTAACAGGGGGGCCGGGTACAGGAAAAACGACGGTTATTAAAGGGTTAGTAGAGGTGTATGCTGAGCTTCACGGGTTATCTTTAAATCCAAAAGAATATGCGCAAAAGGAAGAGCCTTTTCCAATTGTTCTAGCTGCCCCAACAGGAAGAGCAGCGAAGCGTTTAGCAGAATCTACTGAATTACCCGCAATGACTATCCATAGACTGCTTGGCTTTACTGGTCAAGAAAAAGAGGAAGAAACAGAACGTGAAGTGACGGGAAGACTTGTGATCATCGATGAAATGTCGATGGTTGATACTTGGCTTGCCCATCAGCTATTGAAAAGCTTAGCGGATGATGTACAAGTTGTATTTGTAGGAGACCAAGATCAATTACCACCGGTTGGACCTGGTCAAGTATTAAAGGACTTATTAGGGTCTAAACAAGTACCGACAGTAGAACTAACAGACGTATATAGACAGGCGGAAGGCTCAACGATTATTGATATTGCTCACCAAATAAAAAAGGGCATTGTACCACCATCCTTAACAGAAAAAACAGCTGACCGCTCATTTATTAAAGCTTCTGCCAATCAAGTGGCGAGTGTTGTCACGCAAATAGTGAAAAGCGCGGTTGCAAAAGGACAAGCTATACGTGATATTCAAGTATTAGCCCCGATGTATAAAGGACCTGCTGGCATTGATGCGTTAAATAAGGAAATACAAGAACTGGTTAATCCAAATGATGGCACACGAAAAGAGCTAGTGTTTGGTGATACCGTGTACCGGATTGGTGATAAAGTATTGCAATTAGTCAACCAGCCGGAAAGTAACGTATTTAATGGCGATATGGGGGAAGTCATTTCCATTATTAAAGCGAAAGAGACGGTTGAGAAACAAGATTTGCTCGTCGTTTCTTATGATGGGATTGAGGTCACTTATCAACGAGCTGATTTAAATCAATTAACCCTTGCGTATTGCTGTTCCATTCATAAATCACAAGGCTCAGAGTTCCAGACAGTAATCATGCCAATTGTTCGAGGATATTCTAAAATGCTCCGTCGTAATTTATTGTACACAGGCATTACACGTGCTAAAAACTTTTTAATACTGTGCGGCGAGCCAGATGTACTGTCACAAGGTTTGGAGAAAACGGATGACTTAATGCGATTAACGAGCTTAAAAGCAAGGCTTAACCCAATGGATGTTGAAGAGATAGTTGTTCAAGTGAATGAAGAAAAAACAGAACAAAAGACCAGAACGCAATCGCCAATAGAAGAGCAACAGGAAATATTTACAGTCAAAGGAGAAGCTTTGCCGCCTTTGTTAAATGTGGAAACCGCCCCTTATATCCACCCTCTAATTGGGATGAAGGGGATTACACCCTATGATTTTATGGAAGA
>DEQI01000033.1:0-7812 GCA_002360295.1 Planococcaceae bacterium UBA3370 | reverse complement strand
TTAAAAAGAAACTGTCTCTTTAGTATGTTTATTTTTACTAACGAGCAGTTTTTTTTTTATTTTTAGTGAAAATAAGATTTTTTATGATAAAATTGTTAATCCATAAATGATCATCATTCGGATATTTTCCTTTTCTAAATGATCAATTAATTGGTTGGATTTGTATTTTATAAATTTTTCATATAAACTGAATTACGTTTGTGTAGTTCATTTGATTCATTTGACATGGAGGTCTCATTTATGCATTTACATACAACGGCTATAAGTGAAGAATATACAAAAATTTATGGCGAATATGAAATGTTATTAGTGTTTTTATCTGTTTTATTTGTATGTATTTCTTCCTATACAGCCATCCTAATGAATCAACGGGCAAACAACGATAGTTTTTTTAATCGGTACATTTGGTTTGTATTAGCGTCAGTAGCAATGGGGTTTGGCATTTGGTCACTTCATTATTTAGGAATGCTCGCCTTTGCTTTACCGATAAAAATTGAATACAACATACTTTTAACCGTAGTTTCTATTATTCCGGCTATGCTCGCATCTTTTTTGGCCTTTTATTTTGTGAGCCAAAAAGGAACCTCTTTTAAAGGTTTAGTATATAGTAGTTTACTTATGGGCTTAGGTGTTTGTTCTATGCATTTTATAGGCATGGCATCAATGGAAGTAGAAATCATGCATACATATAACATAGTAGGTTTGATTATAGCTGTATTAACATCGTTTATATCATTTTTTGCCTTTTGCGGCTTTTATTCCTATATGCAAAACGGTTTTGTTCGTGTCATTATGGGCACAATTACAGGAATATGTATATCTTTGACTCATTATATTGCGATGTTCTCGATGAATTTTTATGTATTAAAAAATACAGAAATACCTGTGGAAGTGATTCGAAAAGAAAATCGATATACGCTTTCCTTTGAGTTGACCATCGTTTTATTTATTTTAGTCAGCCTGTTAATTCTTGCTATTTTTGCAGATAAGTATGTTGAATACCGTGCGAAAAATTACGATCCGCATACTCATTTGCCTAATTTTAATATTTTTGAAAAACGATTAGCGAAAAAACAGTATAGACAAATTGCAGTATGGCATTTTAACGAATGGACTAGTATTATACAGCAGTTTGGCTATGTTTATGGAGAGGCATTTATTAAATTAGTAGCTACGAAATTTTTAGAACTTAAATCGAATGATACGGATGTGTATCGTATATCACAAGACCAGCTAGTAATTGCAACGACTACAAGAAATCCGTTATTTGAAAGCATTATGGAAGATTTAGCGAAATCATTTGAATATCCTTTTCACGTATATTCAGAGCGACTGCCGATATCTGCTGCGTGTGCTATAGTGCAGGCTAAGGATGATGTAGATGCTACAAAGCTATATGATTATGCGTCAATTGTGTTAAAAAAGACGCCATTTTATAAACGACAAGTAATTGTTTATGATGAAAAAATCCATAGCTCTGCATTTGAAGAGGAGCTAGAACAGGATATTGTCAAGGCATTAAAGCAAAATGAATTATTTCTAGTATATCAGCCAAAAATTAATACATTTGATAATACAGTAATAGGATTTGAAACATTAATACGTTGGCAGCATTCCAAACATGGTTTTATTAGTCCTGCTGTGTTTATTCCGATATTAGAAAAAACGAATAAAATTCAGCTTGTAACGGATTGGATTATAGAAAAAGTATGTCAACAAATAGTAGCTTGGCAAAAACAAAACCTACATTTTCAACATATTTCGATTAATATCCCTGGTATTTATGTGACATCGCAAAATTTAGTGGATGTACTCGATAAATCAATATGTAAATACGGTGTTTTACCGAATCAAATAGAACTCGAAATAACAGAAACGAGCTTTGTTAACAATGTAGAAGAAGCCAGTCGTTCAGTCGAATTGTTTCGAAATAAAGGATATTCTGTAGCACTTGATGATTTTGGAACGGGTGTATCTTCGTTATCCTATTTAAAAAAAATGCATATATCAACGTTGAAAATTGATAAATCATTTATCGATGATGTGCCCGATTCGTCAAAAGATGCTTCCATATTACGAGGAATCGTAGCTATCGGAGAATCATTGCAATTAAATATTGTCATTGAAGGTGTCGAAACATCAGATCAAGTTCAATTCTTAAAAAAGTATTGTAAAAAGGCCATTATTCAAGGTTATTATTTTGCCAAGCCACTCAATCCAGAACAGGTAATGCCATGGTTCAATCAATTTATGCAAAGAAATTTTCTTGCTTTCCATGAAAATGAAGTGCTAAGCTGATAATTCATTGACAGCATTTAAACATTTTTTTATAATGTAAGGCATAATAAATGAAAACGATGATGGAAAAAGTAAGTTTTATGAAGTGTTCAGAAAGAGATTCCATAGGCTGCAAGAATCTTCACAAAGTAAAGCCGAACAGCTACTCCAGAGTGCAGCTAATCCCTGCCGTTTGCTTACGTTACAAGCATTTGAGAGGTAGTTAAAATGTAGCAATTTTAACTATAACTAGGGTGGTACCGCGAAAACATACACAGTCTTCGTCCCTTTTGGGGATGAAGGCTTTTTTTGTTTTTTCTCATCTCTTTTCAAAAGAAAAATTAAAAAAATTAGGAGGAATTTTTTATGAAAGCAGCAGATATTCGCAGACTGTACTTAGAATTTTTTAAAGAAAAAGGCCATCACCATGAGCCATCTGCACCACTTGTTCCAATCAATGACCCATCTTTATTATGGATCAACTCAGGTGTTGCGACATTAAAGCCATACTTTGATGGTCGTATTATCCCAGATAACCCACGTATTACAAATGCGCAAAAATCAATTCGTACAAACGATATTGAAAACGTAGGGAAAACAGCACGTCACCATACATTTTTTGAAATGTTAGGAAACTTCTCCATTGGTGATTATTTCAAAAAAGAAGCTATCCATTTTGCTTGGGAGTTTTTAACGGATAAAAGATGGATGGGATTTGATCCAGAATTACTGTCAATTACTATTCACCCTGAAGATGAGGAAGCATATGAAATTTGGCATAATGAAATAGGTATTCCAGAAGAGCGTTTAATTCGTATCGAAGGAAACTTCTGGGATATTGGGGAAGGTCCATCTGGTCCAAACTCTGAAATTTTCTATGATCGTGGTCCGGCGTATGGAAATGATGAAAATGATCCAGAATTATATCCGGGTGGAGAAAATGAGCGTTACCTAGAAGTTTGGAACTTAGTATTTTCTCAATTTAACCATAATCCAGATGGCACTTATACGCCACTTCCAAAACAAAACATTGATACAGGTATGGGCTTAGAACGTATGGCATCAGTATGTCAAAACGTGCCGACAAACTTTGATACAGATTTGTTCATGCCGATTATCGAGAAAATCGAAACATTTGCTAACCGTAAGTACAAACGTCCAAATGAAGTCGATTTAAGTGAAATTTTCGGTTCAACGGAAGATATTAATACGCCATTTAAAGTAATTGCTGACCATATTCGTACGGTTGCCTTTGCAATTGGAGATGGTGCGCTTCCATCAAATGAAGGTCGCGGCTATGTATTACGTCGTTTACTTCGACGTGCCGTTCGCTATGCAAAACAAATTGGTATTGAAAAGCCATTTATGTTCGAATTAGTCCCAACTGTTGGAGAGATTATGCAAGACTTCTATCCAGAAGTTAAAGAAAAGACAGCGTTTATTCAACGTGTCATTAAAAATGAAGAAGTACGCTTCCATGAAACACTTGATGGCGGCTTAGCTATTTTCAATGAGGTAGTAAAACAACAAAAACAAGCAGGACACCATTTCATTCCAGGTGCTGATGCATTCCGTTTATACGATACTTACGGCTTCCCAATCGAATTAACAGAAGAGTATGCGGAAGAAGTAGGGATGACGGTTGATCACGAAGGCTTTGAAGCAGCTATGGAAGCGCAACGTGAACGCGCACGTGCTGCTCGTCAAGATGTAGATTCGATGCAAGTACAAAATGAAGTATTGTCAAACTTAACAGTACAATCTACTTTTATCTACAATGCGCTAGAATCAACTACAAAAGTTTCTGCGATTGTCGTTGAGGGTCAACAAGCAAGCACAGCTGCTGAAGGACAAGAAGCGTTAGTCATTTTAGAAGAAACACCTTTCTATGCTGAAATGGGTGGTCAAATTGCCGATACAGGTGTAATTGAAGCAGATGGATTTAAAGCGATTGTAAAAGATGTTCAAAAAGCGCCAAACGGTCAACCACTTCATACAGTGGTCATTGAATCTGGTGAAATGCATGTCGGTGATCGTGCAAAAGCGTCTGTAGATCGTGAAAAACGTAATTTAATTTTGAAAAATCATACAGCGACACACCTTATGCATCGTGCCTTAAAAGATGTATTAGGTGACCATGTAGCCCAAGCAGGTTCATACGTGGGACCAGATCGTTTACGTTTCGACTTCTCACATTTCGGACCAGCAACAAAAGAAGAGCTTGCACAAGTAGAGCGTGCAGTAAACGAAAAAATTTGGGAAGATATCGAAGTCATTATTCGTGAAATGCCAATCGATGAAGCGAAAGCAATGGGCGCAATGGCATTATTCGGTGAAAAATATGGGGATGTTGTACGTGTAGTTGCAGTATCTGATTATTCAATCGAGCTATGTGGTGGTTTACACGTTAGCCGTTCATCTGAAATTGGTTTCTTCAAAATCGTATCAGAAGGCGGTATTGGAGCAGGTACACGACGTATCGAAGCGGTAACAGGTAAAGCGGCTTACTTTGCAGTAAAAGAAGAAGAGGCTGTTTTAGCGGAAGCAGCTGCATTATTAAAAGCAAATCCTAAAGATGTTGCAACTCGTGTAGCTACACTTCAAGCAGATTATAAAGAATTGCAACGTGAAAATGATTCATTATCACAAAAAATCGCCAATGCTCAAGCTGGGGCAATTTTAGATGCTGCACAAAAAATTGGTGATGTAACAGTTTTAGCAACTCGTGTTGAGGCAAAAGATAATAATCAACTTCGTCAAATGATGGACGATTTAAAAGAGAAAATGGAATCTTCTATTATCGTACTTGGTGCAGTTGATGGAGATAAAGTCATGCTATGTGCAGGTGTAACAAAAGATATCGTGGGTGGTGCTTACCATGCTGGAAATATTGTTAAAACTGTAGCAGAAGCTTGTGGTGGTAAAGGTGGCGGTCGTCCAGATATGGCGATGGCTGGTGCAAAAGATGCTTCAAAACTTGATGAAGCGTTAAATTCTGTGTATGATTATGTTAAATCTAATTAATTTCATCTTTTAAATTATATGAAAAAATATTGAATCTTTTAATTAATATAAATCATTTAATTCATTTGATGTATCGGGTATAATAAAAGAAATGGAGATGGCGATGTCCATCTCCTTATCTCTGAAAGCGAGGTGCTGGTCTTGAGTTCGTTTGATCAAACAATGAAATTTAGTTTTCCAGAAGAGTCAATGGAACAAGAAGTAAAGCAAGTGATGTTAAAGGTGTACGCTTCATTAGAGGAAAAGGGGTATAACCCGACGAACCAAATTGTTGGTTATTTACTTTCTGGTGATCCGGCATACATCCCTCGCCACCAGGACGCACGAAATTTAATCCGAAAGCTCGAAAGGGACGAAATTCTTGAAGAGCTTGTTAAATTTTATATTAGGAAAAATACTGAGGCGACAAAATGAGGATTATGGGTTTAGACGTCGGTACGAAAACAATCGGCGTCGCGATTAGTGATGCGCTTGGCTGGACAGCACAAGGAATCGAAACAATAAAAATTGATGAAGAACAACAACAATTTGGTATTGAACGTATCAAAGAGCTTGTTAAGGAATATGCTGTAACAGAGTTTGTTGTCGGCTATCCAAAAAACATGAACAACACGGTGGGTCCTCGTGGTGAGGCTTCTGAAAACTTTAAAAAGTTATTAGAAGAAACGTTCGAGATGCCAGTAAAACTCTGGGATGAACGTCTTACTACGATGGCTGCAGAACGCATGCTCATAGAAGCAGATGTTAGCCGTAAAAAACGTAAACAAGTAATTGATAAAATGGCAGCTGTCATGATTTTACAGGGGTATTTAGATAGTAAAAATTAAAACACTCTAAAAGAAATTTATCTACCCCATAAACAAAGAGCTAGCTGTAAAATAAGGTACATCCTTATAATAATTGAAGAGGTGACTCATAATGGAACAAGAACAACGACACATTACAATCGTAGATGAAAGCGGAAATGAACAACTTTGTGAAGTAATTCACACATTTGATTCTGAGGAATTTGGCAAATCATATGTACTTTATTCTTTAGTTGGAGCAGAAGAAGATGATGAAGGTCAAATCGAAATCTTTGCTTCTTCATTTGTGCCATCTGAAAATGGTGAAGATGGCGAATTAGAGCCAATCGAAACAGAAGCTGAATGGGATTTAATTGAAGACGTATTAAATGCATTAGAAGACGAATTCGGTGACGAAGAGTAGTCTTATAATAAGATGCACACGAATGACAACAGGGGAGGCAAACTTGCCAACTCTGTTTTCTTTTTGAAGGAGGAATAAATAAATGGAAGAGCAATTTTTTAAAATTTTTAATGATGCGGGTGAGGAAGTACTTTGTCGAGTAATTTTTACGTTTGACGCAGAAGAGCATTCATACGTGCTGTATACAATTGAAGGGGAAGAAAATGAAGAAGTTTCAGCACTGCGCTTTGAATTAGATGACAATGGAGAAATAGGTGAGCTATCACCGCTGGAAACAGAAGAAGAGTGGGATATGGTACAGGAAGTATTAAATACACTTGTTGATGAGTTTTCAGAAGATCAAGCTAATTATATGACAATTACAAATGAAAATGGCGAAGATGTAATATGCCAAATTTTACACCGCTTTGATGTGAACGGGAAATCGTATTTATTCTATGCAGTAGATGATGAGATGAATGAAGAGGAAGGTCTATCAGAAATATTTGCTTCAGCCTACATTCCAGGCGATAATGGTGAAATATCTGAACTGCTTCCAATCGAATCGGATGAAGAATGGGAAATGATTGAACAAGTACTCGCTTCACTAACAGTTCAATAGTGTATAGTAGTGTAAGGGTTAGGCATATTTCTAACCCTTACACTTTTTTTATTTGTCACGTTTTACATTATCTTGTATCATATTGAAAGAGAATTAAAGGGGGTTTACCCGTGAATAATGATGAAAAAAAGCAAGAAATGTTTATAAAAATGAAGGAAAGAAAAAAAGAAGTAAAAGTTGTACGTCGGATTACTGCTGTCATTGCATTAATTGCACTAGTCATCTTACTTGTTGTCGGTTTTTCTGGCTATAAATATGTGACATCTGCTTTACAGCCAGTTAATACAGAAGCTACAAAGGAAATAACAGTAGAAATTCCGATGGGGTCTGGTATTACTTCGATTGCCTCTATTTTGGAGGACAAGGGAATTATTAAAAATGCCCGTATTTTCAAATACTATGCAAAATTTAAAAATGAGTCGCAATTCCAGGCTGGTAGTTATACGATGACACAAGCGATGACATTAGATGAGATTATTGAAAGCTTGAAAACAGGGAAAGTATATCGTGAGCCGTTATTCACTATTACCGTACCAGAAGGGTTAACACTTGATCAAATTGCCGCTGTTATTGCGAAAAAGACAGATTATACAGCTGAGCAATTTATGGAGAAGGTAACTGATAAACAATTTATCGAAGCAATGGTAGCGGATTATCCTACTTTATTGACAGAAGAAGTTTACGGTGAAAATATTCGCTAT
>DEQI01000060.1 GCA_002360295.1 Planococcaceae bacterium UBA3370 | reverse complement strand
GTATCTAGAAAATAAATTTTTCTGGATACCTTTTTCTTTAATAAAAAGACGCAAAAATGTTTTCTTCTGATCGATATGTAAACGTTACCATCTTCTTGATAATTTTTCGCGTTTAATAAGGTTGGTTAATAAAAAATTATTATTTCAATTTGATTTTATGTTTAAAATATTCTAAAAACCGCACAATTATCCTCTTATTTAGTAAAATAGCAATATTCTGAATAATAAGTGGTATGATAGACTCCATCAAATGATTCAAAGTTGGAGGATTTTATTATGTCACAAATGTTAGCACTGACGATATTAGTAGGCATTTTATACATTGGAGATGTTGTTGCCACACGCACAAAAGCATGGGTACCTTCAGTATTCGTTTGTGCGGTGTTATTTCTTATTGGCTACTGGACGTTCTTCCCAGAGGATATCGTAAGCATTGCAGGAATCGGACCGGTTGTCGCAACGATGTTAATGTATTTATTAATTACTAATATGGGGACCTTGTTATCACTACAAGAACTAAAAAACCAGTGGAAAACAATTGTCATTACTTTATCCGGTATTTTAGGGATAATAGCTATTTTATTTACGATTGGTGCAATGATTTTTGATTTAAAAACGATGATTGTAGCCATTCCCCCTTTAGTAGGTGGTATAGTAGCTGCTTTAGTCATGTCTGACGGGGCATTAGCAGCGGGTTTAGATGATTTAGCTGTATTCGCCATTGTGATATATGTTATTCAAGGGTTTGCAGGTTATCCAATTACGTCAATTGTGTTAAAGAAAGAGGCGAAACGACTTTTAAAGGAACACCGAAGTGGCAATTTAAAAGTTATTACACAGCAAGCAGAAGAAGTAACAGAAGATGACGAAAAGCCGAAGCTTTTTGCGAAAATGCCGGATAAATACAATACGGAATACTTTAAATTTTTCCGACTAGTATTTGTAGGTTTATTAGCCTATGGGACTTCGACAGCTTTAGCTCCCTTTGTTACGGTAAACGCATTAGTGTTATGTTTAGTATTCGGTGTCATTGCATCCTCTGTCGGTTTTTTAGAACGACAGCCATTACAAAAAGCGAATGGTTTTGGATTTGCAATCATGGGCCTCATGTTATTTATTTTTGACGGCTTAAAAAAAGCGACACCAGATATGTTAATGAGCATTATTGTTCCTCTTGTAGTGTCGATTATTTTAGCGGTAATCGGGATGTACATTTTCTCTTTCATTGCAGGAAAGATTTTAAAAGTAAGCCCCAATTTGGCGTTTGCTGTTTCTCTAACAGCTCTATATGGCTTCCCAGCTGACTATATTATTACAAATGAAGTCGTAAAAGTTGCCACTACTGATGAAAAAGAACGTGAATTATTGCTCAGTCATATGTTACCACCAATGCTTGTTGGAGGTTTCATTAGCGTTACGATGACATCGGTTATTTTAGCAGGCATTTTTGTGAGTTGGTTATAGCTAAAAAATTTTAGTAAGGAGAGAACATCATGTGTAAAGTAAAAGAAATGATTGCCACTTTAAATAAGGAATTAGTAGATATTCGTCGTAAATTACATAGTGAGCCAGAGCTTTCTTGGGAGGAGTTTGAAACAACAAATTTCGTAGCTAGCTATTTAGATGAGTTAGGGATTCCGTATCGAAGAACCGAGCCAACTGGAATTATTGCAGAATTAAAAGGAAATAAACCAGGAAAGACAGTGGCTTTACGTGCAGATATGGATGCATTGTCTGTTTATGAAATTCGTGAAGATATCCCGTACCGTTCTAAAACAAATGGTAAAATGCACGCCTGTGGCCATGATGCGCATACAGCTATGCTATTAATTGCCGCAAAAACATTAAATGCCGTGAAGGATGACATTGAAGGAACTGTCCGTTTTGTTTTCCAGCCTGCTGAGGAAGTGGCCACTGGGGCAAAAGCAATGGTGAAGCAAGGGGCAATGGAAGGTGTAGACAATGTGTTTGGTATACACATTTGGTCACAAATTGATGTAGGGAAAGTGCAGTGCAATAAAGGGCCAGCATTTGCATCCGCTGATATTTTTAAAGTGAAATTTAAAGGTCGTGGTGGACATGCTGCCATGCCACATGATACGGTGGATGCCGTGATGATCGCTTCATCTTTTGCATTAAATGTACAAACAGTCGTATCTCGTACAGTAAACCCACTTCAGCCAGCTGTGCTGACAATTGGAAAAATGGAAGTAGGGACTCGTTTTAATGTCATTGCAGAGGACGCTATATTAGAAGGAACAGTACGCTGCTTTGATAAAAAAGTACGTGCACATATTGAGGAGCAAATTCGCCACTATGCCAATCAAGTAGCAGAAACGTACGGTGGAACAGCAGAAGTATTTTATGAATATGGTACACAAGCTGTGATTAATGATTTAGAAAGTGCTGCACTAGTTGAACGCATTGCGAATGAGCATTTTGGTCCGGAAGTATATCACGTTGATGATCCGACAATGGGAGGCGAGGACTTTAGCTATTATTTAGATGAAGTACCAGGATGTTTCGCATTAGTAGGTTCAGGAAATACAGAAAAAGATACACGCTGGGCACATCATAATGGTCATTTCGATATTGATGAAGACGGCCTCAGTGTAGGGGCGCAGCTATATGTTCAATATGCTCTTACTTGGTTAAAAGAAAATAAATAAAATGATAATGGTCGTAGCAAAAGGGTACTTTTGCTGCGACCTTTTTAACGCAGATTAACGGGTAGTTATGGCCGTATTTCAAGCGATCATGGAACCGCCCACTGCTTGATAGGACCTCAAAGAGATTACA
The DNA here is from genome assembly GCA_002360295.1 of Planococcaceae bacterium UBA3370. Lineage (GTDB taxonomy): Bacteria > Bacillota > Bacilli > Bacillales_A > Planococcaceae > Metasolibacillus. The sequence continues at coordinate 312 of DEQI01000060.1, read as the reverse complement.
ATAGGAGTGATTGCAGTCTACATCTAAAATCAATTTTGCTTAGAAAACTAGTAGTATTGTATACTAGCTAATAGTAAGTAAATTAAAATGGAGGTAGCTTAATGAAGAGATTGAATATATTTGTAACAGTTCTACTTGCATTACAACTCATTCTACCAATAGCTGCTTTTGCAGATGAAAATGATGAGTTAATCAATTATTTAGCGCTAGGGGATTCATTAGCAGCTGGCATTCAAGATAACGGCGAACTTGGACTAAGCTATGCGGACTTTTTGGCATCGAACCTAGCAGAAAATAAATTATTAGGCACTT
>DEQI01000040.1 GCA_002360295.1 Planococcaceae bacterium UBA3370 | reverse complement strand
TCTATTTCATGCAATCATTGTGATGAACCGGCATGTATGAAAGGATGCCCTACTCACGCATTACAAAAACGCACTGAAGACGGTGTTGTATTTATCGATCATGATCGTTGTATTGGGTGCCGTTATTGCGAATGGAATTGTCCATATGGTGCACCACAATTCAGTGAAGAGCTAGGAATGATGACGAAATGTGATACTTGCCTTTCTTTACGAGAAAAAGGTGAAGAACCTCACTGCGTAACATCATGCCCTATGCGCGCAATTGAATTTGGAGAAATTGAAGAACTTCGTGCAAAATACGGAACAAATGCTGATATTAAAGGTTTACCAAGTTCATCTATTACAAAACCAAATCTAGTTATTAACCCACTAGGTAAATAAAGGAGGAATTCTACATGCATGAATGGCCATTGTTAATTTTTACTGTAGCTGTTCCTTCCGCAATTGGTGGAATGCTATTCTTATGGTTTGCACAAAACATGTTAAAGAAAGATAGTGAAATTGATTTATTTTCAATGATGAAATTGCCTCTATTAACAATTGCAATTTTATCAATTATTGGTTTGTTCGCTTCATTCTTCCATTTAGGAAAACCGATTCACGCCCTTAATGCCCTAAGAGGTTTAGGTTCTTCTTGGATGAGTAATGAAATTGTTGTAACTGGTCTATTTATTGGATTAGCTTGTTTAACGGTTGCTTTGGCCTTTTATCAAAAGAAAATTAATCCAGCATTAATGCTGATTACTGGTATTGTCGGATTAGCTGATATTTTCTGTATGGGACAATTGTACAGTGTGACACGTGTGAATGGTTGGGATCATATTAATACATTCCTTGTATTTTACGGAACTGCCTTTACACTTGGCCCTGTTTTAGGAGCTAGCTTGCTTGTAGCTTCTGGTCACTTCGAAAAATTACAACGAACTATTAATTGGGCTTTCGTTTTCAGTCTTTTTGGTGTCGCGATTCAAATTATTGGAGCAGCTATGCTTAACGGCTATGTAGGCGAAATGCACTTAATTGATACTGTTTCAGCTGCTGAAAAATTGCAATCTTACGGTGGAATGATTGGTATTCGTTGGATAATTGAATCTGTTGGGCTTATTGGTCTAGGCTACCTAGCTCTATTCCCAGCTAAGAAAAACTATACTCTAATCTATGCTGCCCTTGCTTTCTTCTTAATTGCAGAAGGTATGAGTAGATACGTATTCTATGTATTAGGAGCGTAAAATAGATATGGATAAGTCTCCTATTTCTTCAGATAGGAGACTTATCTTATTTCACTTGAATTTAGGAGGTATTTGTAATGGGTATAGTTGGAAAATGGTTAGAAAGTCTTGATTATCAATATGAAATAAAGAATGATACTTGTGTTAGACATAAAAGCCCCTTCGCTACCTGTCAAGCGTGTGTGGATGTATGTACTGATCATGCTATTTTCTTAAGAGATGGGAAACCTGTTATTAATCAAGAATTATGTACAGATTGTGGTCAATGCTTATCTGCTTGTCCTGTTCAAGCAATTGCCGGTATTTACCCAAAAAGAATGCTTATCAATGGTACCCTGATCATGGACACGCAGCAAATTCCTTCTATTAAAGACTTGCTGATTTACCGCGCAAAAGGCATTAAAACACTAGCTATAGAATCTGATAAAATAAATGACGACGTCTTAGAATTGTTCAATCAAGTGAATGAACAATTAATTAAGCTAAATGAAGAACCATTTGAAATCCAAACAGACGTTACTCTTCCAAATACAGAAGAGACCACTTATTCAAGAAGGGAATTATTTTCTCTTTGGAAAAAAGAAAGTAAAACGTTAATGTCTCAAGTGACACCTGCTAAATGGCGTTTTAATCAAACAGACTTTGACCTAGCTAAACATTATAAAGAACATCAATTCTATTCAATCGACCTCGATTCAAGTACATGTTCATTATGTAAAATGTGCCTATCACTGTGTGAAAAACAATGTTTCTCAATCGATGACAAGCAATTCACGATTTCCGCTCAAGCATGTTCAAATTGTCATCTTTGTATCGATATTTGTCCTGAAAACTCTATTCATATCAAATCAAACATCACGGAGGCACAACAAACAAACTACCAACTATACAATAAAACATGCACATCTTGTAAAAAAAGCTTTCTTACAATAAGAGATAATGATCAACAATGTTATATATGTAGTAAGCGACGAGCTGACTATTTGCCTAGTTAGGACTGTTCCACATAGAACTGTCCTTGTTAGAGATTTAATATTTTTAAATCTATAACAATAGAGACTGTTATTGAATTTGATTTTTGAGTTTTGCAAAATATAAATCCAGAGTATTGCAAAGGCAAAGTTTTTAAGATGCAGCTTTACTTCGAGAGGTGGGCATGTTAGCCACATTGGCAGAGCTAAGATTTATGCGACTGGTTTCTTGGATGTAAGAGCTTGCACATAGAGTACCTATATAAAATTGCACAACTATGTATTAGTAGCTGCAATTATGTGTACTTTTCTTTGTAAAATATACTGTAGCAATATCTTTTATAGCGTATGAAAATACGGTAAGCAATTAATATATTGGTAAATAACTATTTGAAGGACAGCATACTGTCTTTCTTTTTTTATCTCTTTAATATTTATTGTGATATACCTAACAAATTTGTGTGCAAAAAAACAAAACACGAATGTTGAGTGAATAACTCAACAATTCGTGCTTTTTACTTTAGTTTCAGCATCTTCATGATCTTTAAAGCAACGAATATGTTAAATAAATCATCGAGCTGATCGAATTCCACATTTAAAATAGACTCAATTTTTTTTATTCGTTTTCTCAAGGTGTTCGGATGAATAAAAAGATGCTCTGCTGTCTTATTAATATCTCTATTATGAAGATAGAAGCTTTCTAATGTCTCGACATAAAAATCATCCTGTTCTTCATCTAATAATAAAAGCTCACCTAGCTTTTCATCAAAATAATTATGAAGGATATCGTTATGCACATTCGACAAAAGTCTTGCAATTCCGATGTCCTCGAAATGCCAAACAGGGTGTTGAGTAGGCTCATATTTACCTAACTCTAATGCAACCTTTGCTTCATAAAAACTGCGAAACAATTCCATATTAGATGGATAATGTCGTCCTAGTCCAATTTCACAAAGTACATTTTGATGACTCTGTTGAATGTCTTTATAGATTCGATGAGCTAATGAAATCATTTGCTCTTTACGTTCTTTAGGCGTGTTGTCATAAGTGCTAAATACAATTATGACGATCTTACCTTGAATATAAGTTGTAATGGCTTGGAAAAAGCTCCTTGTTACTACGGTGCGAATTTCTTTTAGTACAACATCTACATCTATATCATATTTGGAGGAATCATTTATCGGATTTAATGACATGACCATTAGCTGAGTCGGTTTTGTAAAATCCCAGCCCCATCGCTTGCCCTGAATAATTAATCCGTCTTCAGATTCTAAATTATTATAAAGCAGATTATAAAAGAATTGATCTTTATACGATTGATGGGCAAGAAGAATTTCTTTTTCCTTCACTAAATAGGATAGAATAGCTGGTAGTGCATAGGTGATTTGTTCGATGCAGATATCAATCATCATCCCAGGCTGTTCACGAAGAAAGACATATCCGTAATGCTCTTCTCCGGCATGTAAAGTAAAGAAAAAGTAATTATCATCGTTTATTTTCACGATTGATAATGTCTCTTTTTTGTTTTCTGTTTGCTGATAGAAAGCCGAACGAATGGCTGGCATTTGTGCAAAGTGATAGTCTTTTTCATTTTCTCCATACACATAAAAATGCTTATCTAATAGGACGATGTTATCATCAATCAGTAATCGGAGTCGCTGTAGCAAACCTTCTAAGCCGTGATTATTCATTATTTGTTGCCAATAATGGCTGGATTGTTCCCAAACATAATGGTAAAGCCCTAAATCTTTCAGTTGTTTTAACTCTTCAAGCTTACGTTTAATCGTATTTAAATGAGCTTCTTTTAAAGATAACACGGGCTTATTATAGTCATTAATCATATCGAGAATATCCTTCGTAATATAAACATCTTCATTCCCATATAAAATAATACCTTGAATATGTTGATAGGACAGGTAATCTGGGAGCTGGATCGTTGTCTCTACTAATTTAGGAAGTAGGAGAAGTGTTGGCGTTTCTACAGGATCTACTACTTCTTTTACTATAGAGAAGTGTCGCTCCTTGCCTTTCCAGCCCCCAATTATCTCACAATTATAAAAAGGAGAAGAGCTTATTATTTCTTGAAAAGTAAGCAAAAATATCAAATCCTCCTTAAATGGACCAGAAATGTAAGGTTGTTTCTCTTTTCTTATTAAAGCGAATGGAAGGGGAAGTTATCTTTTTTTGTATCCCATATACTTCTTTACTATAGAGTTCGTATTTCTGATCGTGTACATCAATAACTTCAATTGCTTTCACTGGGCAAGCTGATACGCAAGTTGGTGATTTCCCAAGTCGTTGAAGGTCGTAGCACATATCACATTTATCTGCTTTTCTTGTAAATGAGTTTATTTTTATAGCATCAAATGGACAGGCTGAAACGCAAATGCCACAGCCATTACATTTTTCTTTTTCAATGATGACAATACCGTTTGCTTTCTTTTTTATACAGCTTTCAGGGCAAATTGCCAGACAGGATGGATTTTCACAATGATTGCAGGAGATAGAAAAGTGATGAAAGCTATGTTTATTTTTATCCGGCTCATTTTCAATTGAAAAAAAATTTTGTTTGAAAGAATCCTCATGGCTATGTTCATGATTACAAGAAAACTCACAGGAGCGACATCCGAGACATTTTTCCATATGAACAAGGAATCCGAGTTGTTTCATAAAATTATCACCTTTTTGCTTGTATTTATCCTTTTTATGAAGATGAAATAAATTTATACTAATTATATAGGACTTAAGACTAAAAATACGTATGTAAATGTAACAGGTTTAGAACAATTTTTTTCGCTGATGAACGAGTAGTAAAGTCGCCACTACAAAAAGTTCTTATTAAAAAAAGAATGAACCCACATTTACTTTATATAAAGGAGAATGTACGGTGGAAAACACGTATACAATAACCCAGCATGTCTGTCCGCGCAATTGTTACAGCTCTTGCAGCATTCTAGGATATACGAATAATGGACATTTGAAAAAAGTTACTGGTGATCCGAAGCATGGCTATACAAATGGGCTGTTGTGCGCAAAGGGTTACAACTATTTAAATACTGTTTATCATCCCGAAAGGTTAAAGTACCCTATGAGACAGTATCCAAGAGGTAGTGGACAGTGGAAAAGGATTTCCTGGAATGAGGCTATTGACATGATTACCAGTAAAATCATTGAATTACATAAGCGTTATGACTCCCACTTGTCTTTAGCTTTAAATAAATATTCAGGGAATATGGGCGTATTGCATCGTGCTATGGAAGGCTTCTTTAATGGCTTAGGCAAAACCTCTCGAGCAGTCGGAAATCCATGCTGGGCACCAGGAATGGATGCATTTTACTATGATTATGGTGATCATCAAACATCTGATATGAAGGATATCCTTCATGCTGAAACAATTATTTTATGGGGAGTCAATCCTGTATGGACATCGATTCATGCCATGAATTATATATATGAAGCACAAAGACGTGGAGCAAAAATCATTACGATAGATCCGATTTATACAGAAACAGCAAAGAAATCAGATGCATTTATTCAAATTAACCCAAGTAGCGATGGTGCACTCGCCGTTGCCATTGCAAAATATATAATAAAACATCAACTATATGATGTGGAATTTATTACAAAACATACGGTTGGTTGGGATGAATTAAACGATTATCTTGATCAATTATCAATGGAAGATGCATTACAACAATGTGGACAAACAATGGAAGCTATAGGGTATTTGGCAGAGCGACTTAGTAAGCATAAGCCAACCTTTATTTGGGTTGGCTTTGGCATGCAGCGACACAAAAACGGTGGACAAAATATTCGTGCGATTAATGCACTTGCAGCAATGACTGGAAATATTGGATATAAAGGGAGTGGAGTTCAGTTCGGTCAACGGGCTACCTGGAAATTTACGTATAAAATTTTAAACTATGCGCCCACTGATAGCAGAAAACAAGAAGGTGTAAGGTCGATTGATATGAATGACTTTGCAAATGACTTACTGAAGCTGTATGATCCACCAGTTAAGTTCCTTTGGATAACATCAAGAAATTTGCTAACACAAAGTTCCGATGTAGAGCAATTGAAAAAGGCGCTTAATTCGTTAGAGCTGATCGTCACGGTAGAGCATTTTTTAACGGAAACAGCAAAGTATTCTGATATCGTTTTACCTGCAACCACTCATTTTGAAGAGTGGGATATTATTGCAAGCTATTGGCATCATTGGATTAGTATAAATGAACCGGCAATCAAGCCCTATTATGAATGTAAAAGTGAGTTAGAAATCGCACGTTTATTATCAAAAAAATTAAATGAATATGAAGAAGGTTTTAGTGCATTTCCATCTGATATGACAGATGAGGAATTTATTGAGCAGGAATTTAATGAGGAGTTTTATGAAGCACTTCACATAAAGCATTGGCGAGAGCTATTAGAAGCGCCTCGAAGAATGGATATTCCGAAAACAGCATGGGAATCAAAACAATTTAACACGCCTTCAGGAAAGGTGGAATTTTTTTCGGAGCAAGCAAAAAATAATCATCTATTGCCATTTGGCATGGCACTCATGAAAAAAGAGGAGTCCACGAAATACCCTTTCTATTTATTGTTAAATCATGAGCCATTTCGAATTTATTCTCAGTTCCAAAACATGAGCTCATTTAAAATCATTAGTAAGGAACCAACCCTTTATATCCATCCAATAGTGGCAAAAGAAAAAAGCATTCAAGAACATTCAATGGTGAAAATTTTCAATGAAAATGGAGAAATAACGCTAAGAGTGATGTTTTCAAATCATATAAATCCGCATACGTTCGTTGTATTTCCTCATCATCCGTCGATCAATACGTTAGTTACATTTAGTGCCGCAGATATGGGAGAGAAAGTAACTGGTGGAAAAGGAAATACCTTAAATGACCTACGAGTAAATATTAGAAAAATTTAAATGCGAATTATGGAAAAAAGTCTTTTTTAGAAGACTTTTGCCATATTTTTTTCACATTTCGACAAGAAAGAGAGAGGATATGTCTACTTTATTGTGTAAATGTGATTAAAATGTGTCAAATCCTTAATATATCTGGGGAGCTATTAAAATCTGTAGATAAGCTAAATAATCTAGGCAGTTCGATAAGAGGAGAGGGGATGTTCCTGTTAATCGAACTGCCTTTTTTAATTATTAAAATGCTATTAGTTGGTTTTTTTTTCGACTACCTTCTGAGAGAGCGCGTTTTATAAAATCAAACTAACGATAATAGCTGAAAGTATGCTTACAAGCGTAGCGCCATATAAGAGTTTCAGACCGAAACGTGCAACAGTATTTCCCTGTTGTTCATTCAGTCCTTTGACAGCCCCAACGATGATGCCAATTGAAGAAAAGTTAGCAAAGGAAACTAAGAATACAGAAAGAATGCCTTTTGTTCGTTCACTAAAGTGATAATTTCCTTCCGATAAATCCAACATAGCAACAAATTCATTGGTCAATAATTTAGTTGCCATAATGGATCCAGCACTAACCGCCTCGGAGAAAGGGATCCCCATAATGAAGGCAATAGGAGCAAATACATAACCTAATATCCGCTGGAAAGAGATATTAAATAATAGCTCAAACACATGATTGAATCCAGCTATTAACGCCATAAATCCTATCAGCATAGCTCCAACGATAATGGCCACTTTAAATCCATCAAGAATATACTCACCGAGCATTTCAAAAAAGGATTGTTTTTCCTGCTCCTCGATTTCTAATAAATCTTCACTTGGGTCGACTTCGTACGGATTAATAATGGACGCTATGATAAATCCACCAAATAAATTTAATACTAAAGCCGTGACTATATATTTTGGTTCCAGCATCGTCATATAAGCTCCAACTATCGACATCGATACAGTTGACATTGCCGAAGCACATAAAGTATATAAGCGCTGTTTTGAAAGCATGCCAAGTTGTTTTTTTAATGTGATGAAAACCTCGGATTGTCCTACCATCAGTGAAGCAACGGCATTATAAGATTCAAGTTTCCCCATTCCGTTTACTTTACTTAATAACAAGCCAATTCCCCTCATTAGGAATGGTAAGATTTTCAGATGCTGTAGAATACCAATTAAGGCAGAAATAAAGACAATTGGTAGCAATACAGTTAAAAAGAACGGTGCCTCTCCCTCGTTCGCTATACCTCCAAATACGAAGGAAATCCCTTCTTCTGCATATTCAAGCAACTTATCAAAAATAGTTGCTATTCCTTTGATGATGATGAGTCCAAATTCTGTATTTAATAGTAACAATGAAAAAAGGATTTGAATAACAATCATCGTGATAACAGGTTTGAAATGTATCTCTTTTCGATTGGAACTTACCAACCAAGCCAAAAACAATACAACCAAAATACCTAAAATAGAAATAACGTATTGCACATGTAACCTCCAGATGAAATGTAATAATATGTGACCGCTAGGCTATGAAATGTTTTACTCGTGTTTATAATAGATATTTTGTCCATATTTTTTTAAAAGAACCGGACATATTTTGAATCAGTAAAATCTTAAGTAGATGATATTTTAAGAATATAGTGAGCGCAGTTAATGGGAAGGTGCGGGATAAATGGAGGTTCCCGATATTAAGTGTTGTTTTTTAAAAAGAAGCAATTAGATCGTTGATTTAATAGTATTTTAAGTCTTTTTAATGGGTATAGTGTAATTTTAGCATGTGGAAGTTTTGAAGCTAATATTTAACTTTTATTCTTGAATGAGTTTTTATTTTAGTTTCAACACTTCAGCAGGATCAGCAAAATCTTGTATTTTTTATTACTTTTCTAAGATAACGAAAAAACAATAAATACGTTTAACTTAATTTCTAATATTTTAAACTGAACAAAAAAAGGTTATCGAATACATGATGGAAGAAATAGAAATTGGAAGATCTTGAATCAAAAAAATATCAAAAATAAATTAAAATATCGATAAATGCTAGAACAAACATCAAAAACGCCATTTTTTATTGAGTATAATGGTGTTTTTTTAGTATAATGAATATTGATTTCCGTTCTGAGGTGCTTTTTTAGGCACAGTCTTAGCTTGTATTCTAAGGTTTTATTTTGTTCCATCAGGAGTAGACCTACCTCTTTCTTCGGTTTTAGAATTGTCCGAATTTTATTACAGATGTTCGTTGAGTGCTTAAAATGATCGGGATATAACTGTATATAAGGAATAGAGAGTGGCAAAAGTCAGGGATATCTTGTGTGCGGATCTTTATAAGAGTAGTACTTGTTATAAAACCCGTTATTTTTTAAAGGTACTCTATTTTTGTTTCTATTGGTTTAACAGGAAATTTGATTAAATAAAGGAAGTGAATGAATGAATTGGTTTGGCAATATTCTAAGTGAAGTAAATACAATTTTATATTCGTATGTATTGATTATATTATTAATTGGAGCGGGTTTGTTTTTTACATTTAAAACAAAGTTTATTCAATTTAGATTAATCCCAGAAATGTTTAAACTTATTACAGAATCTGCACCAAAAGATAAGTCGGGGAAAAAGGGGATCTCTTCTTTCCAGGCATTTACTATATCAGCTGCTTCTCGTATCGGAACAGGGAATATCGCTGGGGTTGCAACGGCAATAGCTCTTGGAGGACCTGGTGCTGTATTTTGGATGTGGATGATTGCCTTAATTGGGGGTGCATCTGCACTAATTGAAAGTACATTAGCCCAAGTATATAAAGTGAAAGATCATCGTACGGGATTGTTCCGCGGTGGTCCTGCTTATTATATGGAAAAAGGCTTAAATAAAAGATGGATGGGGATTCTTTTTGCTGTTGTAATTACAGTTACTTACGGCTTTATTTTTAATGCCGTACAAGCCAATACGATTTCCCTTGCGTTTGAGGAGAGCTTTGGTGCCAATCGTGTGGTAATCGGTCTCATCATGGCTACTTTAACAGGAATCATTGTCTTCGGTGGGTTAAAGCGAATTGTCAACTTTACTCAAGTAGTGGTTCCTGTTATGGCCATTTTGTATATTGTTACTGCATTAATTGTAGTAATCCTTCATATTTCAGAACTTCCACATGTATTTGTCCTAATCTTTAAGTCTGCTTTTGGATTGGAAGAAGCCTTTGCCGGAATGTTGGGGGCAGCCATCATGAATGGGATAAAACGTGGTCTATTCTCGAATGAGGCAGGGATTGGTTCTGCACCTAATGCTGCAGCAACAGCCGCTGTTTCTCACCCAGTAAAGCAGGGGTTGATTCAAGCACTAGGTGTATTTATTGATACCTTATTAGTTTGTACTTCAACTGCTGCAATCGTATTATTAGGAGGAGAATATCTTCAATCTGACGCTACTTCTATCAATTTAACTCAAGCTTCATTAGTTGCAAACTTAGGTGATTGGGCAGGGAGTTATTTAGCGATCATTGTATTTATGTTTGCATTTAGTACAGTTATTGGTAACTACTACTACGGTGAATCCAATATTGGATTTATTAAAGGATCAAAAAAAGGTTTATTTGTATTCCGTATATTTGTTGTACTCTTTGTTATGTTTGGTTCCATTGCAAAAGTACAAGTTGTATGGGATTTAGCCGACCTGTTTATGGGCATTATGGCCATTATTAACTTAATTGCAATTTTGCTATTATGGAAAGTGGCGAAACCCGTTATTGATGATTATTTAATCCAACGGAAGCAAGGTAAAGATCCAGTATTCTATACGAAAAACATACCTAATATTGGAGAACTGGAATGTTGGAAAGAAGATGAAGAGGTAGAAGAAAAACAATAAGTTTATAAATGTAAAGGAGTGACTCATTTTTAGGGCCACTCCTTTTTGTATGCTAGCTTTGTTTATGAATTTTGATTCGATAGCGGGATATTTCAGCAACTATTAATAGGATTGTTAGAATACATTGATTTCCGCTACGCTGACTCGCTTTCCGAAGGGCAGGGGTTCAACAAATTTATTTCGGTTAATGCCGAAATAAATGAATTATGTGCATTTAAGTACTATAAAAACTGCACCCAATAGTAGAGCGTGTCTAACCATTGTAGTGCAGTTTATAACTATGCAGAGATTTATTTATTGGCTGAGTAATTCTCTAAATCTGTACTTGCACGATTCACCATCGCGGCCATTTGTCCTCTCGTTACATTATCAGATGGGTAAAATCCACCGTCTTCTTTCCCTCTTATAATGCCTTTACTACTTAGTTTTAAAATATCTTCATATGCCCAGAAAGTTGTTGGAACATCATAAAAAGGGGATACATTCGTATTATCTACTTGATAATCTAATATTCTCGATAATATAGCAGCTAATTGTGCTCTTGTAATTTTAGCACTTGGTTCAAAAATACCTTCATCTGTTCCATTTACAATATTGTATTTATGTACAAGTTCAATCGCTCGTTTTGCCCAATGGTCTGTTGGAACATCTTTAAAATAGTTAGGTACTGTTTCGTTCGTGTTGTCTAAACCGATTGCTCTTACTAAAATAGCAGTAGCTTGTGCTCTTGTTAAATAACCATTTGGATCATACGTGTATTCGGTTTTACCGCTAATCCAACCTTTTCGGTATATCGCCATAATATCATTTTCAGCCCAATGATTTTCTGAATCTATAAAATTATGTTGTCCATTCGCCCAAGCAGAATAGAACTTCCATATTCCTGTATCTGCTTGAGTTAATTGCCAACTACCAGTTCCTCTTAAATTGTATTTTTCTACTAATCTTAATTTATATTTTAAAGATAAATCGTTTTCGTACCAAATTGTATAATTTCCCGGTGTTAGTTGTTTGCCACCAATGTATGTAGGAGAATCACTGCTTTTTACGGTGAATTTCGCATAAGGAGATTTGTAAGTATTATTAAAATAGTATTTTCCATTATATTTATTCACGATACTTTTAATAGCGTTATTCGCGATACCATAGCCTCCTGTTGCTTCACTATCTTTCCAAATTCGACCATAGAAAGGGAGTCCTAAAACTATTTTATTCGATTTAACACCTAGCTTTAATAAATATTTAATTGAATTTTCAACAAAGGATAAACTAGCGACCGGACCAACTGGACCACCACTCCAACTTTCATCATAGGCCATTAACATTAAGTAATCACTATACTCACTTAATTTTAAATAATCATATGAACCATGCCATCCAGCTGTCCATCCGTTTGGATTTGCCGCAACTGCTATTGATAATGTTTTACTTTTTGGCAATTTCTCGCGTAATAATCGGATGAAATCTGTAAACGCAGCTTTATCTGTATGATTTAAATTTTCTATATCAATATCGATACCATCTAAATTATATTTCACGATCGAATTGGCTAGTTGAGTAGCTAACTTTTCTCGATTATTCATCGCCGTTTGGCCTAATTTACGATCAAAATGGTTAGATATAAATGGTACAACCTTTAATCCTCTACTTTTTAATTCTTTTATTAAATTCTCATCTACTAAAGATTTCAGACTGCCGTCAGCATTTAATTCGTAAAATAATGGTGTAGCTGTATTAAGTGTGCCTTGAGTTAAATCAATATTTTTTATGTAAGTACTAGTCGTTCCGCCATATAAATAGGACATATGTATGTCGTTTGAGGCAACAGCGCTAAATGGAGAAGCTAATAAAGCAGTGACCATTGCTGGGATTATTACATATTTTTTTAGTATCTTCTTCATAACTTTCTTCCTTTGTAATAGATTTTTCCGAATCAATTATCTATTAAATTTGTAGCTAATTTCAATGGATAAAAATTGGTTTCATTGAGTGGTTTTGTAAATTGATAAGAAAATCATCTATACGTAATAGTTTGATTTAAATTTTAATATTTTTTGATGGTAGTCATATTTCTGAATCTTTTTGGAAGTAAGTTCGTAAGTTATCATGTGTAAAGGTAAAGGAAGGAGGGGAAATAATGAGGAAAACACAAAAAGTAATGATGGGCGTGACCACCACTGCACTTGCACTGGGGTTGACAGGATGCGGTTCGTCCAATGCAGAACGTCCTTCACAACCTACTGATCAAAATTGTAGAGATTGGGACTGGGATGACGATGAAGGAGTTTATGTATGTGACGATTCAAACTCAACCTACCATGGTCATTATTTCTATGGTGGCCATTATTATAAGGACAAAAATTCACTTTTAAATAGCAGTGATGATAAAAGCAATAAAAATAGTTCCTCTTCTAAAGGTGAAAGTCAAACAAGCTCAGGATTTGGTAGTGGATCTAAAAGCTATGGCGGTTAAAAAAATGATAGTTAAAAAGGAGGATTCATGTGAATTTATATATTAATTTTTTAGCTTATATAGGAGTTGCCTTGCTACTACTACTTATAGGCATGGCTTTATTTGCGATCAGTACCCCAAAGATTAAAGAATTTAAATTAATCGCTGAGAAAAATGTATCAGCAGCTATGCTTCTTGGTGGAAAAGTGTTGGGTTTGGCACTTGTGTTAGGCGCTGCAGCTGAATATTCTATATCTTTAATGGATATGGCAATATGGGGCGTAATCGGAATTGTGTCTCAAATTATTGTGTTTATTATAGCAGAAGTAGTGACTATCCGTTTTAGCATTCAAAAAGCGATTGAAGAGGATAATCGAGCGGTCGGAACATTGCTTCTTTCGTTATCACTAGCAGTAGGTTGGATTTTAGCAAAGTGTTTATCGTACTAACATAAGGTGGGAGAATGATTGAAACAGTTAATTTACTATAAGGATAAAGGTAATGGTCATTATGAGCCATTGTATGAATATATGGTTCCAAATGTAGGAGTAGATGAATGTTACGCCAGACAATTATGTACATATTTTATTATAAAAGGCACTCAATATGAACTCATTTCTAATGAGATGGATGGCGACTATGACGTTTTAGTAGTGAAAGAGCTAGGAAGAAATTTATCAGGTGAAGATGAAAGAAGTTTTCGAGGAGAAGGAATACATGTGGAGTTTCGAAGCCCAAATGAGCGAGAAAATTATCGATTAATCTCAAGGATTCCTTGTAGCTCGCATTTTGATGTACTTCGCTTTCTATTAAAGGATATAGTGGATATTCCGGGAATCGGACAAAGACGAGTTACTTCTACAGAAATTGATGAAGACCGAGGCGTATACGTCATATACGTAACGGATGTAGAAGAGAGCTGATGTAAATGATGGATCCTATAAAAAAGCGACAGCAGTTTTATGGAAAAATAGATGGCTTTTGGGCGGATCTGTACGGAGAAGAATATGCACTGTATGATATAGCTTTTTTGCCTCAAGCAGAGGTTACTAAAATTCGTCTAATAAGCGAGCGAATAGGTTCTATATTTTATAAGATGGGGGCTTTACTTCGAGAAGTGCCCGATGAAACCCTTCTAGAAATGGGATTTCCATCGGAGACACTTTCCTTTATAAGACTAAAAACGCTTCCCGTCGAGAGTGTTATTGCTCGACTTGATCTAATTCCATATAAAGATAGCTATAAATGCATTGAAATGAATGCAGATACACCTACGTTTATTAAAGAGTTATTTTCAATAAATGGATTGATATGCAAAGAATTTGGGGTAGGGAATCCTAATGAGGGGTTTGAGCAGCTGCTTCGAACGGCTGTTTCCGATAGTATACTAGCTAGTACAAATAAGAAAACGTCTCATATTGTTTTTACAGCGCATGAGGATCACATGGAGGATTATTATACTGTATTATACCTTCAAAAGGGGATAAGACCATCTAAATTTACACCACTTCATAAGCTACAAATCCAAAGAGGTGTAGGGCTTTTTGATGAAGACGGGAAGAAGATTGATGTTTTGTATCGTCAAACGTTTCCAATTGAAAATTTGATAATGGATAAAGATACAGAAGGGAATCCAATTGGCTTATGGTTATTGGAGCTTGTTGAGGAAAATAAACTAGCCATTATCAATCCTCCTTCCTCCTTTTTACTTCAAAATAAAGTAGTACAGGCAGTTATTTGGGGACTACATGAGGAGCAGCATCCCTTTTTTACAGCGCAAGAGCATAGATGGATTCATGAATATTTCCTTCCAACGTATCTTGAACAACATCCCTTTTTACAAAAAGGTACTTCTTATGTGAAAAAGCCTGCATTTGGTAGAGAGGGAGACACAGTAGAGATATTTAGCAAGGATGGTGAGTTAATCTATTCAGATAAGCAGCGGTCTTATTCGGAATATGTGGCAGTTTATCAGCAATATATCGAGCATCCTACGATTTCATTTAATAGTGAGAAGGGGATGCAGAAAGGAAGCTTATTGTTAGGCAGTTTTCTGTTGAACGGAAAAGCTGGAGCCATAGGTTATAGAGTCGGGGGAAAGATTACCAATAATCTATCTTATTATTTGCCTATTGGCTTAAGTGAATAAGATTAGCGTTTTCTTGGATAGAGAACATAGAATTTAATACTCTATTCTTTAAAATAAAATTTGTAATCCTTATTAACGGCCATTTTGGCTAGTCTACTCTATTTGTATTATAATAATAGAGGCAAATTGATATAGAGGAGTAGAAGTAGAATATGTTCGCACGATATAAAGCATTTAGTTTCGTCTTTAGCCTAATGGTTCTAGCATTCGTTTTAACTGGTTGTGGATCATCAGCTGATGATGTGACAACAGCTGAGGCTACAGATGAAAGAACAGATTATCCATCAGAAGTGAAAGAAAATCCGATAGTTACCATTACAATGGAAAATGATGAGAAGATAGTGATTGAATTAGAGCCTACCGTTGCACCTAATACGGTAGCGAATTTTATTTCATTAGTTGAACAGGGGTATTATGACGGTTTAATTTTCCACCGTGTTATTCCTGGCTTTATGATTCAAGGTGGCGATCCTTTGGGGATTGGAACAGGAGGACCTGGTTATTCCATCGAAGGTGAGTTTTCGGAAAATGGGTTTGACAATAATTTGCTACATGAACGCGGAGTAATATCAATGGCTCGCGCCCAAGATCCGAACTCAGCAGGCTCACAATTTTTTATTATGGTAGAGGATGCACCCTCTCTTGATGGGGAATATGCTGCTTTCGGGAAAGTAATTGAAGGCATGGAAACAGTAGATGCTATAGTGGCTGCTGATCGAGATAGTCTGGATAAGCCTTTAGAGGATCAACGAATGAAGAAGGTTGAAGTAGATACAAAGGGCTTTGATTATCCTGATCCAAAAGTTCTGAAATAGGCAATTGAATAACTGATAAATATAAAGGCCTTTAGTTCGGTAATACTGGACTTAGGTCTTTTTTTAGATGCATAACAAGAGCTATTATGATTCGGCCTCAATTATCATGAGCAGTCGGTACAAAATGTATATCCCTAAATAGCCTCCTGTAATTAAAAAATAAGGATTTAAGAAAATAGCATGGATATTTGTCATAAAAACAGTTTGGTCTTTAAGAATTTCATAAATGGCTAGCGATGCAATATTTCCGAAAATAAGAGCTGAAAAAATAGCAATGCTATGAAATAAGATTCGAATTTTCTTGAAAAATCTTTGCAGGACATACATTGCAATTGGTAATAAAATACTCATTACAACTAGTATAAGCTTCATCAAATCACCTCGAAATAGAACTTATCTTATTGCCCTTATCATTTACTATTTTATAAATCTCATTCAATTGTTCGTGACTAAAGTGGTTAATGGATATGAACCGAGGCATTATGAAATCTAACTGTTATAAATGAATTTTGTCAGAACTTGAAGATGGCGCTGATGCCCGGTTGGATGAGTAATGTAGCATATTTTTTCCCGTTGACGAGAGGTGTGGAATTAACGAAAGCGATTGTGAATGAGGGGGATACATCCATGTTATACCGATTACTAACAGAGGAATTTTTACTCGGTTGCACATTTTTTGCGATAGGTATTATTAGTATTCGCTATGCAGAGTATTTAGCCCGTTCAAAAGGTTCGATGGAATTGAGTTAATCGTTTTTACTGTTATTCAAGTAATGGGTACAGTAATTTTAGACTTTGACATATAAAATTCTTAACAAATACTAGGGATTACTATCTTTTCTGGTAGACTGAAAATAAGATAAATGAAAAATTTAAGACCGTTTGTTCGGTATTTTACTGGACTGTGGTCTTTTTTCATTCAAATGAATAATTACAATACAAGATATAAGCAAATGCTGTAGTTCTAGGCATTTTAGGGTGATTGTACTGTTCAATAAATAGGTTTTTATAGCCTGTTTTTGGAGATTGTGCAAAAAGTATATGATATAATTTCCTATAACTGGAACAATTCGATCCGTGACAGTCGTTTTCATATAGTTAGGTAGAGACTTTAATTACGGAGGTAACGCATGATTGAACAAATAGTAAAAGAAATAACTATATTAAAAAATCATCGGCAAATAATAAAAATCAACAAAGGATTTTCCTTAGAGGAAAAATATAGTATTACTTTACTAGACTCTGCAGAAAAGTATTTACTAAGATTGTTTCCTATTAATCAGCTAGATGTGAAAACAAATGAAGTAAAGATTTTAGAGAGTATGCAAGCTTTAAATGTAAAAACAACGAGAGCAGTTGATGTGGGAAAGGTTGAAGGAAAGGGCTATATGATATCCACATTTATTGAAGGTAAAGATGGAGAAGAAGCATTACCTCTGATGTCTCCCTCTGATCAATTTAAAATTGGATTTGAAGCGGGTAAAGAACTTCAAAAGATGCATCAGTTACAAGCCCCTAATCATATTCAATCATGGTATGAAAGAAAAAGAGCTAAACATGATCGGTATATAGAATGTTATAAAAATGGTGGCATAAGATTTGAACATGATGAAAAGATAATGAAATTTATTGATCAACATATAGATTTAATGTTAGAGCGTCCGAATATATTTCAACATGATGATTTTCATCCAGCAAATCTCATCATTAAAAAAGGTTATTTGGCAGGGATTATTGATTTTGACCGTTACGATTATGGGGATCCTTTTCATGAGTTTTTAAAAGTCGGAATGTTTACAAGAAATATCAGTATTCCTTTTTCGATAGGCCAAATGAAAGGTTATTTCAACGGAGAAGACCCTTCGGAAGAATTTTGGAGCTTGTACGCGCTTTACTTGGCAATGAGTATATTTTCATCGATTGTATGGACGCTAAAAGTGGCTAAAGATGACATAGACAATATGCTAGAAAAAATAAATATTATATTAAAAGATCATGATTATTTCAATAAAATACAACCAGGTTGGTATGAAACTAACTATAATGAGTAGTCCGCTACAACAATAGGGGGATTATTTTTCTAGGAAATAGAGGTTATTTAGCAATTGGGAGGGAAAGATAATAAAAAAGAGATTCATTTAGAAGATAAAACGATTCGCTATACGCATATTGATAACGGGTCTAAAACGATTTGCTTTATGTTTTCGGGTTCAGGATACAATTATGATAAACCATTATTTTATTACTCTACGATGGTCATGCTTGAAAATAATGTTGATGTTGTTCATATCCACTATTCCTATGAAGGAGGCTGGTCGGAAAAGCCTGTTGAAGAAATGTCTAATAGAATGATGAATGATATTCAACCTGTCATATCGGAAGTCCTTCATCATCTTCCATATAGCAAAATCCTTTTTTAGGCAAATCTCTTGGAACAATACCGCTTGCTATGCACCTCATGAAAAAAGAGGAATATGTAGATGCTACAATGATTCTTCTTACACCATTGTTACAGTTTGAATCCATATTTGAATCAGTATTAAATAGCAAACACAAAGAACTTTTAGTCATAGGGGATAAAGATCCTATATTCAATTCAAATCAAATGGAGCAACTAAAAGATTCGAATTTAAACATAGAAATTATTCGAAATGCAAATCATTCCTTGGATATTGGAAAGTATGAGACAACAAATTCAATTGTAGCATTAACAACCGCTATAGAAAAAATTCAGGCTGCGGTTGCAATTTGATCACTAAGGAGGAAAGTATAAAACAATGCATTATGATGAATACGGCGATAAAAGCGCTCCATTAATGCTGTTTTTACATGGTGGTGGCGTTAGCGGCTGGATGTGGGACAAGCAAATTCAGTATTTTACCCATTACCATTGCATCGTACCTGATTTACCTGAGCAAGGGAAGAGCGACAATACCGAATATTTCTCTATAAAGAGAAGCGCGGAAATGTTACTCGCTTTAATTGAAGAAAAAGCACCGAATAAACAAGTGATCATCATCGGCTTTTCATTAGGAGCACAAATTGCAGTCCAAATGGTAAGCATAAATTCACAGTTGATTGACTTAGCCATCGTTAATAGTGCGCTAGTACGACCAATGCCTTTTAGCAAAAGCTTAATTAGCCTTTCCGTAAAATGTACATATCCACTCATAAAAATAAGGTTATTTTCAAAACTCCAAGCAAAAACACTTTATGTAGATCCAGACTATTTTGAACAATATTATACGGATAGTACAGCAATGAAATGTGAAACTCTAGTAAGAATATTACAGGAAAATATGGCATTCCATATACCAGAGCAATTCCATAAAGCACAAACTAAGATTCTTATTACTGTAGGTGAAAAGGAGAAGGGGATTATGATAAAGTCTGCTATTGATCTAATAACAAATAATCCGAATAGCAAAGGGGTTATTTTATCTAATATCGGGCATGGCATTTCATTAGCAAAGCCACATTTTTTTAATCAGATGATAGAAGAGTGGATAGAGAAAGAAAAGCTCCCAGAAGGTAAAATAATTAGTTAAGGTAGAATCGATCAAAAAACAGACTATAGTACTACAACCATATAGAGGATGCATACTATCGTAGAGGAACTATTCTCTAGTGTAGGGGGGAATTTCATGAACAAATTCGTGCAAGATAAGCTTGGTGAAACGAGAAATCACCTAGTGAATGAGATTACTTTATTAAATGATGTCCAATTTAATAGTAAGCCCGATAAAGATAAATGGAGTATAGCGCAAGTTTGTCATCACTTAGTTTTAGTGGAAGAAGCAACTATGAAGGCAATTGCATGGGGATTAAATGCGAATGAAGCTACTCAACAAGAACGTAAAAATGTTGAACTTATTTTGGATAGAACGAAAAAGTTAAAGGCTCCACAAATAGTAGAACCGGCAGCTGAATCGTTTGAAATTCAACAAATAATTGATTTATTAAACGATTCGAGAGAAAAAATGATGACTATTATTAGTATGATAGAAGACGTCTCCATATTAGCAGAAAAATCAGTGAGACATCCTGCTTTCGGGGATCTACCGCTTGATCAATGGGTGGAACTAATTTACTTACATGAGCAACGACATATTGAACAAATAAAAGAGATCAAATTATTCTGTGCTATGGATTAGCTATTAAATAATCTTTTACAACCTATTTTGGTTCTCCTCGTGTAAAATTGCGTTTACCCAAGGAGAACTCTTTTATAGTTTTTTTTTGCATTTAGAAATTGTACATGTAACATTATTTTTTAATGTAATGCAGCATAGCCAATTGCCCAAGTTTTTCAACTTTTGATAAGGTGAATTTTGTTTCGATATCTCCACCTATATAGAGAGAAATCCCTTTTCCTAAAATAACAGGGGCAATGGCAAGCTGGAATTCGTCTATTAAGTTTTCCTTGAAAAATTCCCGAGCTAAATTTCCACCGCCAATGAGCCATATATCTTTTCCAGGTTGATTTTTTAAATTTGTCATGAAGGTTTTGACATCTTCTTTAATAAATTCTACATACTCATCTTTACCTTCCATGGATGTTGAAAAGACATAATTAGTAAGGTTCGTATAAGGATAATCCATTTCAAATCCACGAACAATGTCATAAGTTCTTTTCCCCATGATGACAGTATCAATTCTTTCTAGAAGCGTGTTGTATCCACTATCTCCTTCAACTTCTGTTGATTCTAACCATTCTAGCGTACCATCCTCGTTAGCAATATAGCCATCAATGGAAGTAGCAATGTATAGTATTATTTTGCGTTTTTGTGTCATTTTTATCATCCTTTCTTTCACATGTTAGCACATGTATAGAATAGGACAAAACATACCTGTATGAAATGTGAAAAGCCTAAGCGGTAGAAGGATAATTAATGGGAAAATACCATTGTTCCACCGAAAACGATTTACAAGTTGTTGTAAAAAGTGTAAAATTACACTGTATTAAATAAGGAGGAAACTAATGATTATTGTTATCTGCGCTTACTTAGTTGCTTTTTCAATAAATTTAATGCCAGCTCTTAAACACCCAGACTTAAATATGACTTTATTGAACTTAATCGCATCTTTAATATTTTTGACTGTCTTCTTCACATACGCTAGAAAAAGTGATAAAAAGCTAGCGGTATTTTCTCTGGTAGGTATGATTTCAGGGATAATCGTTTTCCTTATCACGACATTTGAGAGTTTTATGTTTGAATACGCAATTTTAGATGTTATTGCGTCTATTCAATATCCTCTTTATTTGATTTTCACAACGCCTTTATTTGGAGGAAATTTATTAATTAACGTAAACTATGAAATCTTCTCTTTACTAACTTCATTGTTCTATTTATTAGTATACCTAAAGTTTAAAAAAGCGAATAAATTATCTGTCATCTAATTTTGATTTTTCGGAAAACATTGACAATAGATACGACGGTTTGTTATAGTCATACGAAATTAAGGAGGGGTTCATTATGACAAGCCTAAAGCAAGTTGTTCAATCATCTACAAACCATCATCATACATACTAGTCTTGCTATAACGATCAGTACTCATCGTATATAGGAAGACTATTTTTCATGAAATCGTATGGATAAAGAGAAGGATTCTTTATCTGATGCGGTTTTTTATTTTCCTAAAAAACGGAGGTATGGATGATGAAAAAGATGGATTATCAAAATGTTAGAGGGACACAAGATTATTTGCCTGAGCAAGAAATGGTTAGAAGAAAAATTAGAAGAACGTTAGAGGATACATTTATTGAATATGGCTGCAAACCATTAGAAACACCGATTTTAAATTATACATATTTAATGAGTTCAAAATATGGGGGCGGTGCAGAAATATTAGAAGAAATGTATACGCTCTCGGACCGAGGGGGACGTGATTTAGCACTGCGATATGATTTAACGATCCCTTTTGCTAAAGTGGTAGCGATGAATCCGACCATTAATATGCCATTTAAACGCTATGAAATTGGGAAAGTTTTTCGTGATGGGCCGATAAAAGCAGGGCGATTCCGTGAATTTACGCAGTGTGATGTAGATATTGTCGGCGTGTCTTCTCAAGTAGCGGAAGCAGAATTAATGATGATGTGCTTAAAAGCATTTGAAAAGCTGCAGCTAAATGTTAATATTCAATACAATAACCGTAAGCTATTAACAGGAATGCTTGAAGTGCTACAGACACCTAAAGACCAGCTGAACCGTGTCATACTAACAATCGATAAGCTTGAAAAAATCGGTGTTCAAGGTGTGTTAGAGGAATTAAAAGAACAAGGGTTGTCAGAACAAAATATTGCAGCGATTCAAACATTTTTACATGCAAGTAATAATCGAACGTATGACTATTTTGAACCATTTACTAAAGACAATGAGCAAATGCAGCAAGGCTTGGTAGAATTACAGGAACTCGATGGATTTTTATGTTATTTAGGTATTCAAGAAAAGTGTCTATTTAATCCTTTTTTAGCGCGCGGCTTAGAAATTTATACAGGGACAATTTATGAAATCTTTTTACCAGACGGCATAATTAAATCAAGTATTGGTAGTGGTGGACGCTATGATAATGCCATTGCAGGCTTATTAGGATCTGCGGAATCGTTTTCTACTGTTGGTATATCATTTGGTTTGGATGTTATTTATACCGCACTGGAATTAATGAATCAATCATCAAATAAAAAGACTGATGTAGATATTTATATAATTCCGATAGGCACTATGAAAGAGTCGCTATTTTTAGCTACTGAACTCCGTAAGCAAGGGTTGAAGGTTGAACTCGAAATGAGTAATAAAAAACTAACGAAGGCTATGAATAAAGCAAATAAAGAAGGGTACCCATATGTCATTATCTTAGGCGAGAAAGAAGTAAATGAAGGTCGTTATAAAATGAAAGACATGCTTACTGGTGAGGAAAAAGTAGTGGAGTTTAAATTTAAATAAAATATATGAATGGGTATATTATTGATTCATCATAACTTGAGATTGATATTTAGTTAAATGTATTATTCAGAATTATTTATTAGTAATAGTGAGCACAGGAATGAAGTGTGCTGTACTTTATAGCAAATTCGATTTTTGGGATAACCCTATATTATTTAAAAAAAGTGTCACATCCTATCAGAAGTAAATGCACTTTCATTTTTGATTAGTTGACAAATAATTATAAAAGTTTACAATAGTTTTAATTTAATGTTTGCATAACGAAGATTTGTGATAAATTGGAGTATAAGAAAAAGGCTATGATAAGAACGAGTAGCAGTTGGACGAATGAACAGAAAGTTGCCGGTTGATGAGAGGCGCATGTTCTGAAGCTGTGAATACATCTTGGAGCTGCGTACCGAACGGAAATTCAAGTAGGCTACGACGGTGAGCACCCGTAATCATGTGCAAAAGTATCGTCTTATGACCGTACTTAATGAGGTAGGCAATGTGAATTGTTTACAAACGAAGGTGGTAACACGAGATATTCGCTCGTCCTTTTGGAAAATCCAAAAGGGCGAGTTTTTTTATGCCTTTTTATAGACCTTGCGAATGTTGGAAAAAACTTTAAGGAGATGTTACAAAATGTTAAGTACACCAAAAGAACAACTTCGAATTATCGCCAAAGGGGCTGAGCATATTGTTGATGAAAATGAATTACTTGCTAAGCTGGAAAAATCCTATGCTCTACAAAAGCCCTTGAGTATTAAGCTTGGGCTTGATCCTTCTGCACCTGATATTCATTTAGGGCATGCGGTCGTATTACGAAAAATAAAACAAATGCAAGAACTTGGACATGAGGTAGTCATTGTCATTGGTGATTTTACGGGGAGAATTGGCGATCCAACAGGGAAATCAAAAGGGCGTGTGGCACTTTCAGATGAGCAAGTAAAGGCAAATGCGGCAACATATTGCGAACAAATTTTCAAAATACTAGACCGGGAAAAAACAGTTGTACGTTTTAATAGTGAATGGTTAGCCAAATTAACATTTGAAGAAGTATTAAAATTAGCCGCTACAACATCGGTTGCGCGTATTTTAGAACGAGATGATTTTCAAAAAAGGTACCAAAATCAAGTGCCCATTGGAATCCATGAGTTCTTCTATCCATTAATGCAAGCATACGATTCAGTGGAGCTTCGAGCTGATATGGAATTAGGAGGTACCGACCAAACATTTAATATTTTAATGGGACGTACATTGCAAAAGCATGTTGGAATGGAAAAGCAAATAGCTATTTTTATGCCGTTACTAGAAGGACTTGATGGTGTAGAAAAAATGAGTAAAAGCTTAGGCAATTATATAGGTGTGAATGAGCCAGCAGAGGTGATGTTCAAAAAAGTAATGGAAGTACCGGATAAATTAATCATCAAGTATTTTGAACTCGCAACAGATGAGCATCCGGATGTGATTGAGCAAATAAAACTAGATTTAGCCAATGGGGTTAATCCTCGGGATATAAAATACCGATTAGCTAAAATCATTACATCACTGTACTGGGGCGAAAGGGAAATGATGAAAGCATTATCTTACTATGAATCGGCATTTCGTCATAAAGGGATTCCAGCTAATATGCCGGAGCTTCTCATTAAAATTGATCGTGAAACAATCGAGCATATTATTCCACAGCTCATTCATATGGGATTCATTTCTAGTAAAAGCGAATTTCTACGACTCGTCAAGCAAGATGGGGTACAAATCGATCAAGAAAAAATAGCGATTGATGATTTACAACGCGTACTAATAAATGGAGAAGTCATGAAAATCGGTAAAAAGAGATTTGTGAAATTTATCAAATGAACAATGAAAAAGCTGACCAGAAAATTTACTAACTGGTCAGTCACTAGGTGCATATTTCTTCAATAAAGGTAAAATGATGAACGATAAAAATAGCATTCGGAACAGCTGAAAGACCGTAACGATATCTGGGTCGGCATGGATTGAAGTAGCGATAAGCGCCATTTGATCCATACCACCGGGTGCTGTACTTAAAAAGCTGGTTGCATATGAATAATCAAGCATAAACATTAGTAATTTAGCGCATAGAAAACTGACAAACATGAGTAAAACAGAATTCATGAAACCAAAAATAAGTATTTTTTTAGGCAATTTAATGGAACTAGGCGTTAATAATAATCCGATATAAGCACCCACTGCAATTTGAGCGATATTTAACAACTCTATCGGCAGATGTGGTGTATTTATTTCAACGATATTGAGTAAAATGCCGAAAACGACAGGTCCTAAAAAATAAGGTACAGGTATGTGTATTTTTCCTACTATGCGTGCAAATCCGTAGCTTGCGACTAATAATAAACCAACAGCCCAAAGTGGAGATGAATCAACGACTAGTTCCCGTTTTACTACATGACCGGAAACAATAAATGGAACAAAGCCAACAACAGCAACTACCCGTATGATATGGAAATAAGTTACTGTTGCTAAATCGATATGTTTTTGCTCCTCCGAAAAAACAATAATCTGACTTATTGCACCCGGTACACTGGCGGTAATAGCAGTACTAAGCGACATATTTGACCATTTAAAAGTGATATAACCAAGTAGGAGGCAAAGAGCAATAAAAATAATGTTAAAAAATAGCATATA
>DEQI01000240.1:6787-8302 GCA_002360295.1 Planococcaceae bacterium UBA3370 | reverse complement strand
ATTTTGTATTTTGCTAATTTTGAGGCACAAAATGCTCTTAATTGTTGTTCATCCATAGGCTGCTTAAGTACAACGAAAGCTATTGGCACTTGTCCCCATGTTTCATCTACTATCCCGCATACACCTGCTTCTAATACATTAGGATGGGCTAACAAACTATTTTCTATTTCAGCAGGATATATATTTTCTCCACCAGAAATAATTAAATCGGCTCGACGATCTACGACAAATAAATAGCCTTCATCGTCTAAATAACCAATATCCCCTGTCATTAACCAGCCATCCTCTGTTGCTGATCGTTCTTGAAAGCGACCAATATACCCAGGCGTTACGTGTGGTCCTCTTATACAAATTTCACCTTCCGTATAAGGCTTCGATGCCCCAGCAATTTTTATTTGATTGAAAAATAATGGCTTCCCTGCTGATCCAAGCTTTCGAATCGCATCTTCGTTTGATAGTGTTGCTGTTTGTGAGGATGTTTCAGTCATACCATATGTTTGTGCCACAGGTAACTGAAGCTTGGCAGCGCGTTGTAAATAATCTACTGGCACGGGTCCACCACCAGCAAGCATAGTTGTGAAATGAGGGTGTGCTTTCGCCTGTAGCCGCTCCATCTCACTTAAAATGCGCTCTAGTGTAACAGCAACAACCGACATTTTTGTTACCTTCCCCTCAATAATTTCTTTTGTACAAAGGGCTGTGTCAAACTTTTCATATAAACGCACTGTCATTCCATAAAGTAATGAACGAACTAAAATAGAAAATCCGCTTATATGAAAAATAGGTACCGTACATAGCCAAACATCGTTATGTGAAATACCTAAATTAAGCGCGGAGCTAACCGCACTTGCACTATGATTCCCAACTGTTTGCCGCACGCCTTTCGGAAATCCTGTTGTCCCAGAAGTATACATAATGGATATGGTTTGAGCATCATCCCACTCTTTCGCAATAGAGACTTCTTTCTCATCCATTGCCAACAACTGTTCAAACGTAAATGTAGTTATATTTTTCGACAGTTTACTAAGTTCGCTCTCTGCTGCAAGAACCACTTTTACTTCTGCATCTTTTATTTGATATTCAAGCTCTTGCTCTGTCAGTCTACCATTTAAAAAAACAATTTCTAATTGCAAATGCATACAACCATAAATTACTTTTATTAATTCAGGTGTGGAAGGAGCCAGTAGCGCCACCCTTTCACCTATATTTAGTATGTTCACTAGTTTTTTAGCGATACTTAATGCTTCTACATGCAATTGTTGAAAGGTCCAATGCTGTTGTCCAAAACTAAGACCAATTCTATCTGGTGATAAATACGCACGCTGCGCAATCCAATTCGGTTGCATAACGATTCCTCCTCTAATACACGCCATACAGTGTAGCATACTAGGTAGCTTTTACCGTTAAATAAAGCATCTATAGTTAATCATTAACAGTAAGTGTAAAAAAGGGCTTTCCGAAAAATAGATACTTTCCGGAAAACCCCTTCTACATATTTTTATGATACTAATCTCG
>DEQI01000240.1:4803-6617 GCA_002360295.1 Planococcaceae bacterium UBA3370 | reverse complement strand
CCGTCTGTATCGGCATTCATCGCAGCTTTCAGGAAACGTAAAGCAGTTGGAGACATTTCTAGCATTTCCTCACACCACTGCACTGTTTCATCTTCTAAACGTTCATAAGGAACAACTGTGTTAACTAAGCCCATATCAAGAGCTTGCTGCGCATCATATTGACGGCATAAGTACCAAATTTCACGCGCTTTTTTATGACCAATAATACGTGCTAAATAGCCTGAACCATACCCAGCATCAAATGATCCTACTCTTGGACCAGTTTGTCCAAAGCGTGCGTTTTCTGCAGCAATTGTTAAATCACAAACTACATGTAATACGTGACCGCCACCAATTGCATAACCAGCAACCATTGCCACTACTGGTTTTGGAATGACACGAATGAGACGTTGTAAATCTAAAACGTTTAAGCGAGGGATTTCGTCATCACCTACATATCCACCATGGCCGCGCACTTTTTGGTCGCCGCCTGAGCAGAATGCATGCTCTCCTTCACCTGTTAAAATAATTACGCCGATATTTTTATCGTCACGTGCACGTGAGAAAGCATCGATCATTTCCGCTACTGTTTTTGGACGGAAAGCGTTTCGTACTTCTGGACGGTTAATCGTAATTTTTGCGATACCGTTATAAAACTCATACTTGATATCTTCGTAAGTATGTAATGAAGTCCATTGACGAGTCATTATTTTACCCCCTAATTATATTGGAATTATCCTTTATTATTGTAGCAAACTCTGCGGGATTTTCCACATGAATTGCATGACCAACGTTGAATACCGTTATATTTTTCACATTTGGAAACTTTTCTTCCATTTGTTTTGAAAGTCTAACAAATTTTGTATCTAGTGAACCTGTAATTAATAGAACAGGAATCTGTAGCGTATTTAAATTATCCCATAATGAGGGCATGACACCTGTCCCCATTCCCCGCAAACTATTAGCCAGCCCTATTTCACGCTGATTTAATCGTTCTTTACGTATAACTTGCTGAACATGGACTGGTAATTTTCTTTGCGATGCAAAAAGCGGAATAGCTTCCCATTGATTGACAAATGATGGAATACCGTTTGTTTCGATTTTTTCAGCAAGCTGGTCATCCGCCTGTTTTCTCGCCGCCCGCTCCTCCATACTAGCAAGCCCTGGAGAAGCACTTTCAAGAATTAATTTTGATACACGGTCTGGGAAACGTGTCACATAAGATAGCGCGACACGTCCTCCCATAGAATAACCGATCAACGTAAAATCGACTAAAGCTAACTGTTCAAATAAGTCCTCTAATAACTCTATTTGTGCTTCCATAGAATAATAGGATACATCTTGTGGGGCAGCTGTAAGTCCGTGCCCCATTAAATCAATAGCTACGATTTGTGCAGGGATAAGCTGAGCTATCTGTTCCCATGTCTTTGTACTTCCAGTAAAGCCATGTAAGCAAACCAGTGTATCCGTATATTGTTCATTCCATACTTCAACATTCACTGTTACGCCATTTACTTCTGTAACCATGCATTGAGCTCCTCATTTATACGTTGCCAAAGAGCACGATGTGATGCCACATTTTCAGCACGGTTCGTAATAACTTCAATTAAACGAATCGGCTTCTCTTTTTTAGCTTGTAGGGCTTCTTTAAATGCTTCTATACCCATCACTTTATCGTACTGAGTATCATACATCATCCCTACCTGCTCAAACGTTAAAGCGGTTGGAGTGCCAAATAAATCCTCATAATGCTCTTCCACTGTTGACTGTGGTAAATAAGAGAATATTCCACCACCATCATTGTTCATAACAATAACCGTTAAATCCGTATTTTG
>DEQI01000240.1:817-4651 GCA_002360295.1 Planococcaceae bacterium UBA3370 | reverse complement strand
GCGTATATCTGAATATCTTTCGCTGTGGCGGTAAAGAACGTATCAATATCACGAATTGGCATACTACTGCTCACGAAGAAATCACTAGCATCTGGAACTAACTCTAACATTTTTTGTACAAGCGCCCCTTCATCAGCTGCATGCTGTTCATATGCTTGAATATGTTTGATTGCTATTCTCTCAGCTTTTTGCCAAAGTCCTAAATAATTTTCACTGTTTGTATTGAGCACTAAATGTTCAAGCCAAGCACCTGGCTTTCCTTGAATAAAATGAGTACTCATACTAGAGGAATCACGGAACATCGCATCTTCATCAATCACAATATATTGCTGTGGTTTCGTTTCAGTTATGAAAATCGTTAAAAACTTGGAAACAGGCTGTGCCCCAAACCGAATAACTGTATCTGCAGTAACAGCTTTTTTAAAGTCTACATTTTTTAGTATGGCGTCATATGTAGAAATAACATAAGGTAAACAATCTGTTGGCACGTTCCCACGCATATTCGATAAACTTTCAATTAGAACTGGCCATTTACAAGCGCGAATGAATGACCATAAATGGGCTACGTCCGTTCCTAGAGGTAATTCTCCAATCACAATAAATCCTTTTTCTGTAGCGTTAATTGTTTTCTCTAAAAACTGTCTTGCTGCTAATGATGGTACAGCTTCCTGTAAAAAGCTTTCATTAAACGTTCCTACAGGTAACTCCCCGAATGTAATGAGTAAAGGCTCACGGAACGGTACATTAATATGCACGGGTCCAAATGGAGCTGTTTTAGCAATGGCTACTGCACGCGATGTATGCCGTTCTATAAACGGAATTGTTACTGGTGCAGCATCAGGAATCGGAAATTCAGCTGACCATTTAACATGCTCTCCAAATAGTCGTATTTGATTAATCGTTTGGGGTGCACCCACTTCTCTTAATTCATGTGGTCGATCGGCCGTAATAATAATAAGTGGTACACGTGCGTATTTTGCTTCCACTATGGCTGGATA
This sequence comes from Planococcaceae bacterium UBA3370, assembly GCA_002360295.1. Lineage (GTDB taxonomy): Bacteria > Bacillota > Bacilli > Bacillales_A > Planococcaceae > Metasolibacillus. The sequence goes on along the minus strand of DEQI01000240.1, from coordinate 3,653 downwards.
ATAATTCGCTGCAGCTGTTCCTGAAGTACATAGTAATACAACTGGCTTAGCCTTAGCTTTTGCAATCCCTAATGCATAAAATGCTGCTGCCCTTTCATCAATGTGACGATACATTGTAAAGGCTTTAGTTGAGGCAAAAGCATAGGCTAGCGGAGTTGACCTGGAACCTGGACTAATGACTACATCTTCTACCCCATTTTGCAAAAGTGCTGCAACGATTGTATAAACATATTTTGATAAGACTGTTTGCTCATTCATGTATTTGTCCCCCTAATGCACGCAACATCGGACGGAATTTGACCAACGTTTCTTCATATTCCGATTGTGCCTCTGAATCTGCGACGATTCCGCCGCCTGCATATAAATACGCCTGGTCATCTATTAGCGTTGCCGAACGAATAGCTACCGCAAACTCTCCATTCCCATCAGCATCTAGCCAACCAATTGGTGCTGCATACATGCCACGATTCATCGGTTCAAATTGACGAATAATAGCTAATGCATCATTACGAGGTACACCTCCAAGTGCAGGTGTTGGATGCAAATGCTTTACTAGCTGTAAAATCGTAGCCTCTTTTTTAAGCTGACCTTCTACTGGTGTATACAAATGCTGAATATCACGAATTTTTAATAGCTTCGGTTGCTTCGGTACTTTCACTGATGAACAATTTTTTTCGAATGTTTGTGAAATCATTTCTACTACATAATGGTGCTCACCACGATTTTTATCATCATTTAATAAGCTATCACCTAACACCCGATCTTCTTCCGCTGTTTTTCCACGTTTAATGGATCCTGCTACACAAGATGAAAAGGCTTGTCCATTTTCTACTTTTACTAAGCGCTCAGGAGACGCACCAAAAAACAGCATATTTTCTTGCTCTAAGCCAAATAAATAACTTTCTGGCTGTTCATTGACAACATGCGATAAAATTTGTGGTGATAATATTGTTTTTTCAAATTGCAATGCTAATGAGCGAGCAATGACAACTTTTTCAGCTTCTTTCGCTTTGATTAATGATGTTACTTCATCAATAGATTGTAAATACGCTTCTTTATGCGGTTCCTCATAAGCTGTCATAATCGGTTTTTCATATGTTTTAACTTCTTTCACTTGAGCTGCATGAATTAAATGATCTCGCTCTTGTCGAAGCGCCTCAAAAGCCTCAGCGCTATTCTCATCAGAAATTAAATGAATACTTACATAGGCTTTATCATGTCTTATAACGAGCTGGTATGTCGCAACAGCAAAAAAGCTTTGCGGAAATCCTGACCATTCCCCTACTACTTCGTTTTTAGGATCAAATGTAAACCCACCAAATAAAATGGGTTGAAGCTCTTCTTCTTTCACTATATGTTTTGTTAGTTGCTTCCACTCTTTTTCAACTTCATCGAAACGGTCATGAGATGCGTTATTGGCAATCACATGTGCATGACCTAACCCTACTAAAGTTAATGTTTTTTCACGATTTTGCCAGAAAAAGCGCTGACCTTTAAACTTTTCTTCGCCAGCTGCAAAAAAAGCAAGTGCAGATAAACGACTTACTTCAATCGTTTCCATATAAAAACTTGTTCCTGAGTTCAAAGAGCCCACTTCTACTTCAGTGGCGTCGTACCACTTCTGATGCATGTAAATTCCCTCCGTTGCTGCAATTTAAACTCGTCATAAATCTAGCAGAAACTATTTCCTACTATTATTCTCACTTATAAATTGCCTTTCGTACATAATGTTCAATATCTATATTATCATATCACTTTTTCTATCAATACTGTATGAATAAGCGTATCCTCTACCCATTTTCTTTTCATTCGTATAAAATGATATAGATACTGTTTTTTTGAAGGAGAGAATTTCATGACTAAAGTCATCGAAGCAGATCGCGGCTTTAAAGTTTGGTGGCACTTAACTCGCCCCCATACGTTAACAGCTTCTTTTGTTCCTGTATTTTTAGGAACAGCGATTGCTGCTATGTCAAAACATGACATAAACTTGTTATTATTTTTTGCGATGCTTATAGCTAGTATGCTTATTCAAGCCGCAACAAATATGTTTAATGAATATTATGATTATAAACGAGGGTTAGATAATGAAAACTCTGTCGGTATTGGTGGAACTATTGTACGTCATGGAGTTGCACCAAGAACCATTATGTTAATTGCACTTAGCTTTTATGCTATTGCTCTATTACTAGGGATTTATATTTGTGCTTCTTCCTCATGGACATTAGCCTTAGTTGGACTCGTGTGCATGCTAATCGGTTATTTATATACTGGTGGACCATATCCCATTGCGTACTCGCCGTTTGGAGAGCTAGTATCTGGTCTAGTAATGGGGATGGGGATTGTACTTATAGCTTATTTCATTCAAACAGGTACAATAACACTCGACGCGGTATTACTATCTGTACCTAGTATGATTTTAGTAGGCGCCATTATGTTGTCTAATAACATTCGTGACATAGTTGGAGATACTGAAGGCGGGAGAAAGACATTGGCTATTTTAGTTGGTCGGGACCGTGCAGTAACCATATTATCATTATTCTTTATCGTATCTTATTTATGGATTATTGGACTTGTTGTCATTGATGGCATTACGGCATTTTCGTTACTAATTTTCTTAAGTATCGCAAAACCATTAAAAGCTATCACGATATTCCGTACATTTAAAGAACCTAAAGATGTGATGCCTGCAATGAAATTCACTGCACAAACAAACACTATTTTTGGTTTCCTATTAGGCGTAGGGTTATTAATCTCCCATTTCTTTTTTGCCTAATCGCATAATGTATTTAATAAAAAAAGGGGATTCGAAAAGATATTATTTTCGAAATCCCCC
>DEQI01000240.1:0-749 GCA_002360295.1 Planococcaceae bacterium UBA3370 | reverse complement strand
TTTTACTTGATCAATGATACAGTCACGTAAAAATTGTGTGGCACCCTTTTGTACACGTTGGTCATAATAAGCAGTAAAACGTTCATCTGCTATATACATTTCTGCCAGCCCAGCGTGTGCCTCAGGGGTATACTTTGGCCAATAAAAACGAAGCCAACGTTTATGCAATTCCACAACTTCTTTTGCTATTTGTGATGAAGCATCTCCTATCTCCATCGCTTCACGTAATCGTTCAAATAAATGGTATTCAAGCTTTTCTACCGCTTCAAACTGTTCAGCACTCATTGAACGGAGTTTCTTATTTGAAGCATCTACTGTTTCATTTCCATATAAAGTTCGAATTTCTTCTCCGTATTTTTTTTCATTGTCTTCAATTAACGTTTCTTTAAAACCTTTAAATTTTTCTTCATTCGGCATATACGTATCTTCCTCCATGGCCTTAATCGTTTTCTCTACCGTAGCTAACAGTTTCTCTATCCACTCTTTTTTATTTTGTAATTGCTGATGGTGTTCTGTTAACGCATTTTTTAAATTAAAACTAGGTGCATGGATAATTTCTTTAATATCACTTAGTTTCATTCCAAGTGCCCTATAAAATAATATTTGCTGTAATAAATCTATTTCTTTCACAGTGTAAATACGATATCCTGATTCACTTTTTTCTGCAGGTGACAATAATCCAATTTGATCGTAATAACGTAGTGTCCTTGTACTTACACCTGAAATCTTAGCTAGTTCATTAATTTTCA
>DEQI01000192.1:1232-3282 GCA_002360295.1 Planococcaceae bacterium UBA3370 | reverse complement strand
AAGAGTGAGACTATGACAAAGCAAAATATCGCAACAACACTAGTACAGCTTGGAAATCAGAGTGATGTAAAAACAGGTGCTGTGAATCCACCTATCTATCTTTCAACTGCCTATAAACATAATGGGATTGGACAATCTACAGGCTATGATTATTCGAGGACAAAAAACCCAACTCGAGATATTTTAGAGGAAGGCATTGCGAAACTTGAAGGTGGAGATGCAGGATATGCATGTAGCTCTGGGATGGCTGCAGTGCAATTAGTGATGACTCTATTTAAACCAGGTGACGAGCTTATTGTGCCAGAGGACTTATACGGCGGGACATATAGATTATTTAAAACATATGCTGAGACTTACAATATTAAGCCTGTATATTCTCCTTTTACATCTGTAGACGAAGTAGAAGCACTAATTTCAAATCAAACACGAGCACTATTTATTGAAACACCGACAAATCCGCTTATGCAGGAAATTGATTTAGCTACATATGCAGAACTTGCAAAAAAACACAACCTTTTATTGATTGTTGACAATACATTTTACACGCCATATTTCCAACGTCCAATTGAAATCGGTGCAGATATTGTCATTCATAGTGCTACGAAATATATTGGTGGCCACAACGACGTACTGGCTGGACTTGTAGTGGCTAATGGACAAGAGCTTTGTGAGCAACTTGCTTTTATGCATAACGGTATGGGTCTTACTTTATCACCATTGGATTGTTGGCTACTTATTCGTGGGTTAAAAACTTTGCATCTTCGACTAAAGCAACATGATGCAAATGCCAAAAAAGTCGCTGCCTTCCTTGAGGAAGAACCACTTGTAACAGATGTATTATATACAGGAAAAGGCGGTATGCTTGCCTTTCGTGTGAAGGATGCAGCGATGGTCGATCCATTCCTTCAAAATATAAAGCTTATAACATTTGCCGAAAGCTTAGGTGGTGTAGAAAGCTTTATTACGTACCCTGCTACACAAACTCATGCGGATATTCCTATAGAGGAACGAAATGCACGTGGAGTTTGTGACCGTTTATTACGTTTTTCAGTCGGTGTTGAGGAAGCAAAAGATATAATAGCAGATTTACAGCAAGTATTTGACTTATTGCGAAAGGAAGAATTTTAATGCCTAATTTAGAAACTGCATTCATCCACGGTGCTATACGTGAAGGTTATGCTGATAAAAAAGGGGCTGTCAATGTACCTATCTATTTATCATCTACTTTCCATCAACAATCCATCGATGAGTTCGGCGAATTTGACTATGCGCGTTCAGGTAACCCCACTCGCGATGCTTTAGAACGAGCAATTGCGGAATTAGAAGGTGGTGATCGTGGCTTTGCTTTCGCTACTGGGATGGCAGCCGTTTCAGCGGCTCTCATGCTATTATCGAAAGGTGATCACATTGTGATGACAGAAGATGTGTATGGTGGAACTTATCGATTTGTTACAAAAGTTTTACCGCGCTTTGGTATTACCCATACATTTGTCAACTTTTCGGATTTAGATGCAGTGCGTGCGGCAATAACACCAAATACCAAATTACTATATATGGAAACACCTTCGAATCCAACGCTTGGTATTACGGATATTCGTGGAATCGTTGCCATTGCAAAAGAAGTTAGCGCAATGACTTTTTTAGATAATACATTTATGACGCCTCTCCATCAACGTCCTATCGCTTTTGGAGTTGATGTAGTTATTCATAGCGCAACGAAGTTTTTATCTGGACATTCTGATATTTTAGCAGGTTTAGTCGTAACAAAAACAGCCGAATTAAGTGACGCACTTTATTTTATCCAAAACTCATTCGGCTCTGTTCTCGGCGTTCAAGATAGCTATACACTTATCCAAAACATGAAAACGACAGCTGTTCGTTTCAATGAGCAAGCACGAGTTGCGATGAAAATAGCTACATTTTTAGAGGCACACCCTCTTGTAGAAAAGGTATATTATCCAGGGCTTTCAACACATCCTGGCCATGCTATTCATGCCGAGCAAAGCACTTCAGCTGGGGCTGTATTGTCCTTTACTTTACCGAGCTATAA
>DEQI01000192.1:0-1118 GCA_002360295.1 Planococcaceae bacterium UBA3370 | reverse complement strand
GCAGAAAGAGACAAACGTGGTATTACGGATGGACTACTACGATTTTCAGTCGGCTTAGAAAACGAAGATGATTTACTTACCGACTTTGCACAAGCATTAGACAAAGCAGCTCAACCTGTTACGTAACGCATTGTTTGTAACAATTTAACTTAAAATGGGGTATTCAGAAAGATTAACTTTCCGAACACCCCATTATTTCAATCATTCCATATTGCTCCTAAGGTAGTCGCATTTTATAGCACCAACCTCATCGAAAGCTCTTTCTTACTTTCCTAAACGTTCTTCTATTAATGTTTGTAAATCAATTGCAATCGTATCTATCGGTACACCATCCACTTCTTCTGAAGCCCCTGAATAATCTTTTACAGTTACTCCTTTTTCGTCTACTAAATAAAACCTATTCATATGAGTGACTTGATCGGAATCTCCAGTTGCTGCTTTAATAAATGTTTTAAATGATTTCAAGCCAAATTGTTCAATAAATGTTTGATCATACCCCGTTAACAAATGCCACTTCGACTCATCCGGTACAGAATAACGACTTAAATATTCTGCCAGCACTTCAGGTGAATCCCTATCAGGATCTACAGAAAATGCCACAATATTGTAATCCTCTACGCCTTTATCAACTAAGATTTGCTGAACTTCCGTCATATTATGCGTCATTGGTAAACAAATAGAATTACAATTCGTGAAAATAAACATCGCTAGCCACGGCTTTCCTTTTAAGCTCTCAAGAGATACTTCTTCACCGCGATGATTTGTAAACTCAAAATCCTGTACTTCATAAGCAGTAGTTGGTTTAAATTTATAATTGCTACATGCACCTAAAATTAGTATTGAAAATAACATGATTACAACGCCAAGCTGTTTTTTCCCCATAAAATCTCTCCACTCTCATTTCATTACTATTATCTTAACGAATTGGCAATTGTAATACAATAGTTGGATGCGTGAAAGGTTTCTGACATATTTGTGAAAGAGTGTTTCACATTTACTGCATTCTAATAGAAAGTAATGCTTCATGAATCGCTTCTAATTTTGTTTCAATACGGTATAGTAGATAGAACGATACTAGTATTGGGAAACCGTTTTCTTGGACTAACGAAACCCACTGT
>DEQI01000245.1:23328-24041 GCA_002360295.1 Planococcaceae bacterium UBA3370 | reverse complement strand
GCGCTGGAGCTAGACACTGCTCACACTCCAGAAATTTACACTTTCTAATATTTTTAATAACGACTATATGTCATACTGTTACATTAGTTTGTACGGAAAAACTCATTTAAACGATCTACTAACTCTTCTTTTGCCCACTCAAAAGTTTCTCCAGAATGGCGGAATTTCACTTCCACTATACCTTCTGCGGCTTTTTTACCAATTGTCACACGTACAGGTAGTCCGATTAAGTCCGCATCAGCAAACTTAACACCAGGGCGCTCTGGACGATCATCATATAATACATCATAGCGATATGATTTTAAAATACTATATAATTCACTTGATAATTGCGCTTGCGCTTCGTCTTTTAAGTTTACTGGCACTAAATGAACATCATAAGGTGCTAATTGTTTAGGCCATACGAAACCATTGTCATCTTGGAATTGTTCAGCAACGGCTGCAAGTAAACGAGACACACCAATACCGTAACAGCCCATAATAAATGGCTGAGTTTTCCCTTGCTCATTTAAAAACATAGCATTCATTTTCGCCGAATAAGTTGTTCCAAGTTTGAAAATATGACCAACTTCAATTCCTTCTGCAAATTTTATTGTGCCTTTGCCGTCTGGAGATGGGTCACCCTCTTGAATGAAACGAATATCCTCATATGAATTAATCGCAAAATCACGCTCAGGGTTCACATTCACATAGTGGAATCCGTCATCATTTGC
>DEQI01000245.1:22217-23202 GCA_002360295.1 Planococcaceae bacterium UBA3370 | reverse complement strand
TTCTTCAGCAAGCTCTACAGAAGTTGCGCCTAATGCATTTTTTAATTTAATGTCGTTAATTTCGTGATCGCCGCGTGCTAAAACGACAATTAATTCTCCATCAACATTAAACACTAATGATTTAATACAGTTTGTTGCATCTACTGAAAGGAAATGACAAACTTCTTCAATCGTTTTGACATTTGGCGTTGCCACTTTTTCTAAAACCTTCATCGCTTCATCGCTAGCTTTATACTCAACTACAACTTCAGCCATTTCAATATTTGCTGCATAATCCGAACTGTCTGAGTAGGCAATCGTATCTTCACCAATTTCAGATAGTACCATGAATTCATGCGTACCTTTACCACCAATGGATCCAGCATCAGCAATAACTGCACGGAAGTTTAAGCCAAGGCGAGAGAAAATATTTGAATAAGCCTTGTACATGTCATCGTAAGTTTCATCTAAGCTTTCACGAGTTGCATGGAAAGAATAAGCATCTTTCATAATAAATTCACGACCTCGTAATAAACCGAAGCGAGGGCGTTTTTCATCACGGAACTTCGTTTGAATTTGGTAAAGTGATAACGGTAATTTTTTGTAAGATTTAATTTCATCACGTACTAAAGTTGTAATAACCTCTTCATGTGTTGCACCTAATGCAAAATCACGGTCATGACGGTCTTTTAAACGCATTAACTCAGGTCCGTAAGCTTCCCAACGACCTGATTCCTGCCATAGCTCTGCAGATTGTAATGCTGGCATTAAAAGCTCTACAGAATTAATAGCTTCCATTTCTTCTCGAATGATTTGCTCAATCTTTGTTAATACTTTTCGAGCTAACGGTAAGTATGAATATACTCCACTTGTATTTTGACGGATAAATCCGGCACGTAATAAAGCTTTATGTGATTTTACATCTGCATCTGCAGGTACTTCACGTAAAGTCGGAATAAACGTTAAACTTTGTTTCATCTAGAGTTCCACCTTTAAAATCAATAGT
>DEQI01000245.1:17868-22083 GCA_002360295.1 Planococcaceae bacterium UBA3370 | reverse complement strand
CTAAGTCGTAAATGTCATGAGTTAAAAGAAAAAGCGCTGAATGTCATTCCAAGTAACGACAACCATTAAAATCATCAGTAGGACGATACCTACAAAATGCACAAGTCCTTCTTTTTGACGATCAATCGGTTTGCCACGTACTGCTTCAAAACCGAAGAATAATAAGCGACCACCGTCTAATGCAGGAAGTGGTAGTAAATTCATTATACCTAAGTTAATACTTAAAATACCTGCCCAGCTCATCAAATTAAAGAATCCATAAGTCGCGACTTCTTCTGTCGTTTTATAAATACCTACTGGCCCAGAAAGTGCATCAATAGAAAACTGACCCGTGATTAATTTACCTAACAATTGGAAAATTAAAATCGTTGTATCGTATGTTTTCTCTACACCATACTGAAAGGCTTTAATCGGATTTTTTTCAAATGGACTTTGATACATAATTCCGATTTGGCCAACACTTTTACCTGATTCTTCATCTTGCACTTGCTTTGGCGTTACATTTAGTGCAAGCTCTTGCCCATTACGTTCTACAGTAAGCGCTAATTGTTGCCCCGCACTTACACGTACTTTATCTGATAACTCTTGCCACGTACTAATAGGCTGGCCATTAATCGCTGTGACTAAATCACCAGCTTGTAAACCTGCCGCATTCGCAGCGCCATCCTCTACTACTTCTGTGACAACAGGCTCGTACGTTGGAATGCCTTGGAATAGCCCAATTGCTAAGAAAATGAAGAAAGCTAAAATAAAGTTAAACAGCGGTCCTGCAAAAATTGTCATTGCGCGTTTCCCAACCGATTTCGCATTAAATTGACGGTCATATGGCGCAATAATCGTTTCTTTTCCATTTTCAACTACAACTGCTGTACGCGATACATGATAGCGTACTAATTTTTCCTCTTCGTCATAGCCTTCAATCCATAATTCATGCTCTAAATCTGCACGTTCTACTTCCATAAACAAAATATTAGGATGCTGACTATTTTGGTTTAAAATAATCTTTTCTACCACATTATTTTGATTTAATAATAGTCCGACACGATAACCTGGTTGTAGCTCTATTGAATCGAAATCATCACCCGCCATACGAACATATCCACCGATCGGTAATAGGCGTAGCGTGTACATAGTGTCACCCTTCATCATACCGAAAATTTTTGGTCCCATCCCGATGGCAAATTCTCGAACCATAATTCCTGCACGTTTAGCGAACAGGAAGTGACCTAGCTCATGAAAGAACACGAGAGAGCCAAAAATCACGATAAAGGCAATTACTGTTTGCATAATACCCCACCTTCACAAGCTTTTTCCTCGTTTATTTTACCATTCCTACGACTTTTTTTCTCGTTTCACTATCTACGTGCAATATCGTTTCTAAATCCGGAAGTAATATATTTTGATGTTGATCCATCACACGTTCGATTAGTTCTTCGATTTGTAAAAAAGTAATTTTTTCTTGCAAAAATAGTGCTACCGCTGCCTCATTCGCAGCATTCATAGCAGTCAGCATCGTTCCTCCAGCTCGTCCCGCATCATACGCAAGCTTTAGTGCATGGAAGCGTTCAAAATCTAGTTCTTTAAAATGCAGCTGCCCAATTTGCGCTAAATTTAAGCGTTGTCCTCCCACTAATGGCAGTCGATCAGGGTAGCTTAAAGCGTATTGAATCGGTACACGCATGTCCGGTGTACCTAACTGCGCAATAACACTCGTATCATGATACTCGACTAAGGAATGAATAATACTTTCTCTATGCAATAAAACATCTATTTTTTCATATGGCATATTAAATAAGACATGGGCTTCGATTACTTCCAGTCCTTTATTCATCATCGTTGCCGAGTCAATTGTAATTTTTGCTCCCATCGACCAGTTTGGATGATTGAGTGCATCCTTTACAGTAACGTGACGTAATTCATCGCGTGTTTTATCACGGAATGAACCACCTGAAGCCGTTAAAATTAATCGTTCGATATTTTTCGGATTTTCTCCGTTCATTGACTGGAATAGTGCTGAATGCTCGCTATCAACCGGTAAAATAGGTGCATTATATTTTTTTGCTTCAGCCATGACAAGATGTCCTGCTGTCACAAGTGTTTCCTTATTAGCGATAGCAATTGTTTTGCCCATTCGAATAGCCGCAAGTGTTGATTCTAGCCCAACACTGCCGAGGACTGCGTTTACAAGTACAGTCGAATCAGGATGTGTGGCTACTTCAACAAGCCCCTTTTCCCCAAAAGTAAATGTAATATGAGGATAGTCTTTGCTTAACTCGATTGCATCAGCTTCTAATTGCACAGATACTAACTCTGGTTGCAGTTCGTCAATTATTTGGCGAGTTTTTTCAATATTTTTTCCTGATGATAAAGCAACAAGCTGAAAACTATCTTTTTGCGTTTTTAAAATATCAACCGTTTGTAAACCGATTGAGCCTGTTGCGCCTAATAAACTAATTTTCTTCAACATGTGTACGCCCCTTCATTAACTAACGAAATGCAGTAAATTTAAAAACGGTAATACAAATAATAAACTATCTAAACGATCTAAAATACCACCATGACCAGGTAAAATATTCCCTGAATCTTTTACCCCGTAATGTCTTTTAATAGCAGACTCGACTAAATCCCCCATTTGTCCAATAATCGACAATACAATTGTACCAATAATGAGCATTATATAGGATGGTGCAAATGGTGTAATCAGCTGCATGATGATCGCAAATACTACTGCAATGACAATTCCACCAATAAACCCTTCAATCGTTTTATTGGGTGAAATTTCTGGCCACAGTTTGTTTTTCCCTAACTTTCGCCCAACAAAATAGGCACCTGAATCCGTAGTCCAAACGACTAATAAGGCGTAAACAACAAATACTAAGCCAGAGTCACGCGTTGCAATGAAATAGTAAAACCCTATCCCAATATATAATGCGCCCAAAATGACGAAGGCAACATCATCAAATGTAAAGTGGTTTTTTATCAGTACAGAATAAATAAGCAATAATATAACTGCAATAAAAAGTAGTTCAAATTTATCGTACTGTATGATTTCGATTATTTTTGCTTCCCAATGACTAGGCAATAAGATGGCAAATAAGCCAAGTGTCCCAATCAATCCCGGAACAGAGAATATCGAGATATTTTTCATACGTAATAGCTCATACATCCCAATAGCGGCTAGAGCATAAATTAAAATAGTAAATGGATATCCTCCATACATGACAAACGGGATAAATAGTGCAGCAGCTATTACACCCGTTATAATACGTTGTTTCACTGATCGTCTTCTCCTTTCAGCCCGCCGTATCGCCTATTTCGTTTTTGATACTCTTGTACAGCTTCCAGTAAGCATTGCTCATCAAAATCTGGCCATAAAGTATCCGTAAACAAAAATTCGGTATACGCAAGCTGCCATAACATAAAGTTACTTAGACGCACTTCACCACTCGTACGAATGAGTAAATCTGGCTCTGGTAAATGTGATGTCATTAAGTAACGAGTTACATGTTCTTCACTAATTTCATCAATGGATACTAAACCTTGTTCTACATCTCGCATTAAATCCTTCATAGCCATGACCATTTCAGCTCGACTACCATAATTCATAGCAAAGTTTAAGATAAGTCCCGTATTATTCTTTGTCTTTTCCATTGCTTTCATTAGTGCTTTCCGTGTATGACCTGGTAAAGTATCGATTTCCCCAATCATTTGTACACGAATATTTCTTTCCATTAGCTCGGGTAAAAACGAGTTTAAAAACTGTTCTGGTAAACCCATTAAAAAATCAACTTCAGTTTTTGGCCTTTTCCAGTTTTCCGTTGAAAATGCATATAGCGTTAAAACATCAATACCTAAGTCACAAGCATAACGTGTAATTTTACGTATTGTATTCATACCTTCATGATGCCCTGCAATTCGTGGCATCGCCCGTTTTTTTGCCCAACGCCCATTGCCGTCCATAATTATGGCAATATGGGAAGGAACTTTTTCATTAACTAGTTCTGTGCTCTGTTGCACTCTAGCATCACTTTTATTTGATTTTTTCATTAAAAGCTTTTTAAACATAACCTATTCCCCCAAATGCCAACATATCGGACATATACTTTTAATCATATCAAAAAGAGCTTAACGTGTCCTTTTATTTCTACCAAAACTTCTGTTTCCTTATGTACTTATAGTTTATGATGCAACTAACCAACTTACAACAAAGTAAAT
>DEQI01000245.1:17288-17743 GCA_002360295.1 Planococcaceae bacterium UBA3370 | reverse complement strand
CCTCTCTTGCAGCTAGCGCTTTTATCTAAATATATTTTATCCACAAGGACTATTTTTATTATTTGCTTAACAGAGAAAAAGACGCCCTTTCTAGCAGGACGTCTTAATCCAAATAAAGTTCGAAAAAGAAAAGTATATTTGCATCGGATTTCGCAAAAAAGCGTTCCTCCTCCGATCACAGTAATGTTGTTCTACTTTAATAAAACTTTTTACTAATCAGAGTCGGAAATTTTTAAAATTTATACAGATAAGATTTCTTGCTCTTTTTGTTTTGCTATATCATCGATTTTCGCGATAAACTCATCAGTTAATTTTTGAATATCTTCTCCGTAACCGCGTAAATCATCTTCTGTTATTTCGCCGTTCTTTTCTAATTTTTTCAGATCATCATTACCATCACGTCGTACATTACGTACAGCAACTTTTGCCTCTTCTGCTTCTTTTTTCACTTGTTT
>DEQI01000245.1:16792-17159 GCA_002360295.1 Planococcaceae bacterium UBA3370 | reverse complement strand
GTTTTGTCGTAAGGTGTAATTACTAATAATCGAGCTTCTGGTACCGATACACCAGCAAGTTGGTTAATAGGTGTTGGTGCACCATAATAATCAACAGTAATGCGATCTAGTAAGTTTGCATTAGCACGACCAGCACGAATTGATGCTAGCTCACGACTATACGCACTAAGTGATTTATTCATTTTTTCTTTCGCTTGTTCTAATACTTGTTTCGTCATTATCCATTCCTCCTAACAACTGTACCGATTTTTTCTCCAAGAACGGCACGTTTAATATTTCCTTCTTCCATTAATGAGAATACAATTAATGGGATATCGTTGTCCATACATAAGGTAGAAGCAGTTGAATCCATTACTTGTAGTCCTTG
>DEQI01000245.1:5303-16721 GCA_002360295.1 Planococcaceae bacterium UBA3370 | reverse complement strand
ACACCATCTACATTATTTTTACCCATTAAAATGGCTTCTGCATCAATTTCTGCTGCACGTAATGCGGCTGTAGTATCTGTTGAGAAGAACGGATTTCCTGTTCCTGCCGCAAAAATAACAACGCGCTTTTTCTCTAGGTGACGTACGGCTTTACGACGAATGTATGGCTCAGCAACTTGCGTCATAACGATTGATGATTGGACACGTGTTTCGATACCTAGTTTTTCTAATGCGTCTTGAAGTGCAAGTGAATTCATCACAGTTGCTAGCATCCCCATATAATCAGCAGCAGCACGGTCCATGCCCATTTCGCTTCCAACTTTACCACGCCAAATGTTACCGCCGCCTACTACTACAGCAACCTCTACTCCTAGATCGACGACTTGCTTCACTTCTGCAGCCACATCTTTTATAATTTTTGGCGATAATCCGAAGCCCGCTTCCCCTGCTAATGCTTCTCCGCTTAGTTTAATCACTACTCGTTTATATTTTGGCACACTCATAGTCAACCTCCGTCACGTTTAATGGTAGAAGTCCATTCAACTTATAGATTAGCATGTTTTACTCCGATTACTAACTAAATCATGAATGTCTTTCTTTTTATATATAATAAAATAGCTAACTTCAGCTTAAATAGCTATTTTAGATTATTCTAATTTAATTTTTGATATAGAAACACTTTTAATGACAATAACCGAACTAAAATTTATCTAGTATTTCATCATTTATTTCAGACAAAAATCACGTACAAGCACTGTGCTTGGTCGCATCAAATAAGAATCTAAAAAAACTCAATTTTCTTGAAAAATAGGGAACACGGTTATGTGTTCCCTAAAAGTCATTCTCAAAATGGAGATATAAAATTAGTTACCTTTAACTTGGCTCATTACTTCTTCAGCGAAGTTGTCTTCACGTTTTTCGATACCTTCACCAACAGCGTAACGAGTGAAACCAGTTACGTTACCACCAGTTGATTTTACGAAATCACGCACTTTTTGATCTGAGTTTTTAACGAAAGTTTGATCAAGTAAGCAAATGTCTTCGAAGTATTTACCAAGACGACCTTCAACCATTTTCGCTACGATGTTTTCTGGCTTGCCTTCGTTTAATGCTTGCTCAGTTAATACTTTACGCTCGCGCTCTACTTCATCAGCTGAAACTTCGTCACGAGAAACGTATGTTGGGTTAATTGCAGCGATATGCATAGCGATATCTTTAGCAGCTGCTGCATCTGCAGAACCTTCTAAAGTTACTAATACACCAATTTTACCGCCCATGTGTAAGTAAGCACCAAATGCATCTGCATCTGTTTTAGTTTTTACTTCAAAGCGACGAAGAGAGATTTTTTCTCCGATTGTAGCGATTGCTGTAGAAATGTAGTCAGCAACTTTTACGTCACCAATAGTAGTTTCTAAAGCAGCTTCTACTGATTCTGGTTTAGTTGCAAGTAAGTGTGCTGCTAATTCAGCTACTAATACTTGGAACTTTTCGTTTTTCGCAACGAAGTCAGTTTCAGCGTTTACTTCTAAAATGATTGCTTCGTTACCTTGTTCTAAAATATAAGTAGTACCTTCTGCAGCGATACGGTCTGATTTTTTAGCAGCTGAAGAAAGACCTTTTTCACGTAGGAAGTCGATTGCTGCTTCTAAGTTACCATCAGTTTCTACTAATGCTTTTTTGCAGTCCATCATACCTGCGCCAGTTTTTTCGCGTAGTTCTTTTACTAATTGAGCTGTAATTGCCATTTGAGTTTCCTCCTCGAGATTATATGTTAACTGTTTACACTAAACAGCCATGTATTATAACTTGGATAGTTTTTATCAGAAGTATGATAATCGATTTCTCTAAAAAAGGTGATAAGAGCAATCAGCCACTTATCACCTTTTTGTAACAGTGAATTACTCTGCAGCTACTTCTTCAGCTGGAGCTTCTGATTCACCTTGTTTAGACTCGATTAGAGCATCAGCTATTTTAGCAGTTAATAATTTAACAGCGCGAATAGCATCATCGTTAGCAGGAATTACGTAGTCGATTTCATCTGGATCACAGTTTGTATCAACAATACCTACTAGAGGGATGTTTAATTTACGAGCTTCAGCAACAGCGATACGCTCTTTACGTGGGTCAACTACGAACATTACGTCCGGAATAGCTGTCATATCACGGATACCGCCTAAGAATTTAACTAGACGCTCGTGCTCTTTTTTAAGTTGGATTACTTCTTTCTTAGGAAGTACGTCGAAAGTGCCGTTTTCTTCCATTTTTTCGATTTCTTTCATACGTGCAACACGTTTTTGAATTGTACCGAAGTTTGTTAAAGTACCACCTAACCAGCGTTGGTTAATGTAGTAGTTACCTGAACGTTCAGCTTCTTCTTTAATCGCTTCTTGCGCTTGTTTTTTAGTACCAACGAATAGTACTTTACCGCCGTCTTGGCCAACTTGACGCATGAAGTCGTAAGCTTCTTCTAATTTTTTAACTGTTTTTTGTAAATCGATAATGTAAATACCGTTACGCTCAACGAAGATATATTTCTTCATTTTTGGGTTCCAACGGCGAGTTTGGTGACCGAAATGTACACCAGCTTCAAGTAATTGTTTCATAGAAATTACTGACATGAGTGTTTCCTCCTAAATGTTTGGTTTTTTCCTCCGCATTTTTCATTTGCAACAAGCAACCCGTGTACGCACGAGCACCACTTACTACATCAAAATGCGTGTGTATTATTAACACCGTTTTAAAATATATCACACTATAATAAGTCATGCAACTCTTTTACTTATGGAACTTCACTAACAACTCAATTTCTGTTTTACCTTTTTTCATTTTTTTCGCAATTTCTTCTATAGTACTTCCTTCTTTATACAAGGCAACAATTTGCTGTTCTAACGATAATTGAACTTGTGGATGATGGTCTAAAGTTTGTACTGTCGTTTCCTTCTCAGGCTGTGCTTGCTTTAGTTGACTTTTATATGCAAGAGTAGCCATATTTTTCGGTACGAGTAACTTCTTCTCTTTAGTCTGTTCCTCTTGTATTGCAATGGATTGTTGATGATATTCCATACTCGGAGCCTGATTAACAGATTCCCTATTTAGGCTAGTAACCTCTTCTACTTCCTTTGAATGCACTGGATTTTCTCTTTTTAGCGCATTCAATTGTGCAATTAGCCGATCATTTTCTTCTCGCGTTTCCATTAAATAAACCGTTATCGCTTCATCCATTTCTTGCATTAATTGATTTTGACGAACTTCCAAATCATTGAACTTGCCAATTTTTTTAAACAATAAAAGAATTAAATAGAAAATAATTAGTTGCGAAATAACAAGTCCTATTAACAGTATAAAAACAACTGAATTCATATGTTCTCCTATCTACTAAAATCAATAAAATTCCCTTTAAATGGATGATTTACTTTTTTGTCTTCACTTAAATCTTGCTTACGTTTTTTGGGGTGATATTGTTCATTTGAACTATTTTGTCTTTCTTCATTATTAGCAATATTGTTTGTCTCATCTGTATCGTTTACCGACAATTGTTTTCGTTCAGTATCTTTTTTTAATGCTTCATTCGCATGCATTTGCTGATTTATTGTATTTTGTTGTTGTTGATCCGCCATTTTACCTGCATCAAATGTTTTCGGAATAGCAATTTGAAGTTCAATACCTTTTAAACTCACATTCATTCCTCCTCACAAGCTAATGACTTCAGATGATAAGTATTTACGCAATTTAAATAACGCTTTTGAGTGAATTTGTGATATGCGTGATGTTGATAACTCTAGCATTTCCCCAATTTCAGTTAATGTCATTTCTTCCGTATAAAATAAACTTAATACTAATTGTTCTTTTTCATTTAATTTCTCAATATTTTTCGCCAAATCTATTAATAGCTCTGAATGAACCAATTCTTGCTCCGGTGTACGGGTATCATCATCTCGAATAACGAATGCTTTCCCATCTATTTCTTCCTGATCTTGTTGCTCATTAATGGAAAGGACATTCGAGAAAAAATGCTCATGTACTGTTTGGTACACCTCTTCTACTGGCACTTTCATATGTTGCGCTATTTCTTCTGGCGTTGCATGACGCATTAGTTGTTGCTCTAGTTGCTCAATTTGCACTTCCATTTTCTTCGCTTTTTCACGAGCTGAACGTGGCAGCCAATCTTCTTTTCTCAGTCCATCAATGATTGCACCGCGCACACGAAATGATGCATATGTATCAAATTTTAAATCTCGATTTATATCAAACTTATTTAAAGCATCAAAAAGCCCCATCATTCCTAAACTATACAAATCATCTCTAGACACATTTTTTGGAACCCCTGCTCCGATACGTTGTACATGATACGTAACGAGTGGCTTATATTTTTTCATTAAACTATCACCAGCTTGTGGATCTCGTTCATTTTTCCAGCTATTCCAAAGTTTTTGTTCATCATCTAGAATTGGTTGTGTCACACGTATCCACCTCTCTTCGAAACCAAGCAATCTTGCTCTTATTATAACAAATTTGTCTGTAATAAACACACGCACCATTCGAACTATATGTGACATAATATGCTATTGATTTTTAAAAAAAATATGAAAAAGGGCTATATTATAAGTAACAACTTATAAAGTAGCCCTACGTTTTTGTCATATATTTCCCTTACACTTTCCAGTAAACTATTCATAGATCATAACCATGTCGAATGGTTAAATGTATCAGCGACTGAGTATGACATCATCATCTTTATTCATCATTGTACGCACGACTTGCGCTATTTCTTCTGTACTTTCATCGGCAAATTCGACAGTAGATGTTTGTTGTTGTGCTGGCAATGGTTGTTCTACTGTCATTTCTTCTCCAAAATCTGTTTCATCATTAAATATGACTTCTTCCGGTGTAAATAAAATGTAACCTATAAAATACCGGATAGGGAACATGAATAGAAAAACGCCAACTGCTATAATTGAAGAAATGAGTATCGTATGAAGCGGCATTGCCAATGGATTCATAATGGCAATAAAAAAATAAATGGTAAAACCAAATAAAGCAGCCCAGCAATTGTAAAATATAGAACCAAACATCATATTTCACTCACTCCTTGATTGACTGTGCGGATGGCAAGTTTACACGTTGCAGGGTTGAATTCAATTGTACGTCCACTACTACCACCAGTATCTTCAGCCACAATGGGAATACCGATTTTTCGAAGTTCATTTTTAACTGCCTCTACATTGCGTGGACCAATTCGCATAGAATTTTTATCGGACGTAAACTGAAACATTTGCGCACCGCCTGCAATTTTTGCTTTTAATCTAAAACTTTGTACACCTTCTCGTTTTAATAAATCGATTAATGCACGAATACCTGTATCTGCAAATTTTGCAACATTCAGCGTATCCGCCCTACCTAAACTCGAATCAGGTAGCATAATGTGGATTAACCCTGCAATTTTCTTTGATTCATCATATAAGACAACCCCTACACATGATCCTAAACCAGACGTGCGGATCGTGTTTGGTACTTTTACTATATCCATTTGTGCAATGCCAACTTTAACAACATTATTCGTTAATAACATTATGAAACTCCTAATGCCTTAAATATCGCTTCAAATGAATTTGGGTCTGGTAATAAGAAGAAATGTCCTCGTACCTCTTCTTCACTAACATAATCTTCTTCAAAAATGGATGTGTTGATAACAATCACATGATCACTAATGTGCGATAATTCAATTAATCCAATACTAATAATAGCACCAAACATATCGACACTTAAACCGGGTACAGTCGGATAAATTTTAAGACCAGTAAAATCAGAAAGAGCTGATAAATAAGATCCTGACAAAATATTACCCATTTCTTGCATAGCCGATAGACCAAGCTCTGAAACAGAAGGCTGATTAAAATCAAAGGAATCATCTTGAATCAAGCGTTGTATAAAGCGATTCGCTTGCGCTATGGGCAAAATGAAGAACATACTTCCTTGTGCATCGCCTTCGATTCGCAAAAATATGCCCACTACAACTGTTTCTGAACCACCTGCTAGCTCCATCATATCATTGAATGTCACCATTTCTACTTTTGGAACACGCATATCTATTTTTTTCCCAAGTAAATCAGAAAGAGCTGTTGCGGCATGGGCTGCACCAATATTACCAATTTCTTTTAATACATCTAAATGTAAAGAAGTTATTTTTTGATTAAAACTCATTTTATATCCCTACTTTAGTAGATTATTACTCATAATAAGCAAAACTGATTCCTATTATTACTAGCTAAGTTCATTTCCTTTTCGCAAGCCTCCGATAAGCCAACTCACTAGGTTACAGGAGATGCTGGACGATGTACGCGGAAAGGGGTGCCAAAGCGATAAATCATAAAAGCAAAAAATTTCAGCATCCTTTTACATTGGAGAATGACCAATTCCAAAAATATTGCTGGATTTCAGCCCTTTGGTTAACCTAAAGGATTTAACACTTTATCTAAATGTAATAAAATTAACAGACGCTTATCTAATTTTGCTACACCTGAAATAAAATCTTCCTCTAATGAGCCAACTACTTCTGGTTGTTGCTCAATAGCACTGATTGGGATGTCTAATACATCATTTGCTGAGTCTACTACAAAGCCAACTTCCATCTCTTCAAGTGTAATAATAATAATGCGCGCTGCTTCTTCATCGCTCGTTACAGGTAATGAAAAACGTTCACGTAAATCTACAATTGGTGTTACAACCCCACGTAAATTAATGACACCCTTAACATAATTCGGTGTTTTGGGAACACGTGTAATATGCATTAACTTCTCAATGCCTTGTACGTGTGATACAGGAATAGCATACTCTTTATCAGCTAATTGAAAAACGATTACTTTAATAAACTCTTGCCCTATAGCATTCGTCATTTTTTCCACCTCATTTTCATCCTTCTCTTATTACATTAAAGCATTGCAATCAACGATTAACGCTACTTTCCCATTTCCAAGTATCGTTGCTCCTGAAATAGCGAAAATATTCGATAAATAATTGCCTAATGATTTTAATACAATTTCTTGCTGACCTATAAATGAGTCTACTACTAAACCAGCAAGCTTTTCTCCTTTACGGACGATTACAACTGAGTGGAATTCATCGTCTTTTTCTTCAGTACGCGGTACTTCGAAAATTTCTTCTAAAAATACGAGTGGTACTATTTTCCCGCGGAAATCAATTACTTTCTGATTATGAGCATTTAATATATCAGAATTGCGAATAATCGACGTTTCAATGATGGATGAAAGTGGTATTGCATAAATCTCTTTTTCAATTTCCACAAGCATAACTGAAATAATCGATAGCGTAAGTGGCAGTTGGATAGAGAAAGTAGACCCTACATCTTGTGTCGATTCTATCGAAATATTTCCACCTAACGACTCAATCGTTGTTTTCACTACATCTAAACCTACACCGCGACCAGATACATCTGATATCACATCTGCTGTCGAGAATCCAGAGGCTAAAATAAGTTCGTTAATTTGCTTATCTGTTAAAGAGAGTGCCGCTTCTTTTGAAACTATGCCTTTAGATATAGCTTTTGACAGTACCTTATCGCGATTAATACCTGCCCCATCATCCTCAATTTCGATGAATACATAGTTACCACTATGGAATGCACGTAATTGGACTGTACCTTCTTCTGGCTTGCCTTTTGCACGACGTACTTCTGGGCTTTCAACTCCATGGTCAAGAGAATTTCGAATTAAATGGACGAGTGGGTCACCGATTTCATCTATAACTGTACGATCTAGTTCTGTTTCCGCACCGATTATTTCTAGATTAATTTTTTTATTCAAATCTCGAGAAAGCTGTCGAACCATTTTTGGGAACCGGTTGAAAACTGTTTCAACTGGTACCATGCGCATCGTTAATACGATATTTTGCAAATCCCCCATCACTCGACTCATTCGTTCAACCGTTTCATTCAACTCATGATGGTTTACATCTGCTGAAATAGACTGTAAGCGTCCTCGATCAATCACTAGCTCTTCAAATAAATTCATTAAAATATCTAAGCGTTCAATATTCACACGAATTGTTTTACTAGTTGTATGTCCATTACTTTTACTAGCCGTTTGAGCTTGTTTTTTCTGCTCTACTACTTCCTGCTTTTCTACAGGTTGTACACTGCCTTCTTCCGGCTTCACTACTTGCACTGCTGACTGTTCTGATGTATAGTTCAAATTTGCAATTTCTGAAACAACGACTAATTCTACTTCAGATACTTTCATTAATTTCTTTTGCAAGTCTTCTGCTAATTCTTTTGAAATGAATGCCACATGGAATGTTTGATCAAATTGCTCTTCTTCCAGCTTGTCCACTGTCGGTGAAGATTTGATAATATCACCATTTTTTTCTAAAATCTCAAACACCATGAACACTCTCGCTGCTTTTAATAAACAATCTTCACGTAATGTTACGGCAATTTCATATGCTTTAAAGCCTTGATCGATTGATTGTGAAAGGACTGTTTTTTCGAAATCATCATATGTTAAATGGAGTTCTGTTGAAATCGTTGTCGCCGCTTGCTCATTACTTGCAGCTGTGGAAGCCGCTTTGGCAAATGACGTGTCACCTGCTTCAATACATTTCAGCTTTTCTACAGTCGCTTGAACATCCCGTTTTCCGTTTCCTCCATTTGCAATATCCGTCACCATTTCTTCTAAGTGATCTACTGATTCGAATACTACATCTAATATTTCTGGTGTTACTTTTATTTTTTCATTACGAATGGCATCTAAAACATTCTCCATTTTATGGGTTAAATCTGCTAAATCCTCGTAGCCCATTGTGGCAGACATTCCTTTTAACGTATGTGCCGAACGGAAAATTTCACCGACAATTGCTAAATCTTCAGGATTTTTTTCTAATGCTAATAAATGTTCACTACAAGCCTGTAAATGTTCTTTACTCTCTTCAATGAACATTTCTAAATATTGATTCACTTCCATTTGAGGACACCCCTTTTTTAATGCATATACTTCATAATTGTATCTGCAATATCATCTACATCTGCCACTTCATCTACAAGCTGCGTTTCCATGGCAGCTTTCGGCATTCCATAAACTATACATGTCTCTTGCGACTCTGCAATGGCGATTACCTTTCCAGTTCGCTTTAATACTTTCAAGCCTTTTGACCCATCATAGCCCATTCCGGTCATAATCACTGCGATTTTGTCCAATTCAGTAAACTGACTCACACTTTCGAACATTACATCCACACTTGGACGATGCCCAGAACGAGGAGGCTCAACATCATCAAGCACAATGCCATATGTTGTACCAATTTTCCGTAATTTCAAATGGTAGCCACCTGGCGCAATATATGCAACGCCATTTTGCAAAACATCGCCTTGTTCAGCTTCTTTTACATGAATATTACTTAACTGATTTAGCCGATTTGCAAGCGATTTCGTAAAGCCCGCTGGCATATGCTGTACGATTAAAATAGGTGCACAAACATTTGCTGGTATTTTCGTTATGACTTCCTGTAATGCACGGGGACCACCAGTAGAAGTGCCAATTAATATGACTTTCTTAGATGTTTTACTCCAATCGTAATGTTGTGCATTTTGCTTTTTTATAACTGTGTCTTTTAATCTAGCCGGTGCAGCAGTTGCTAGTAAACTGTTAATGGGTTTTCGAAGGTCTGTTTTACTAATCACTGCACCAAAAGGTTTTTTTAATTTAGCAATTGAAACATGAGCAGCTTGCTCGACTTTATGTATCAATTCATCTTTAATTTTATGTAAATCAAGTGAGATTGTACCACTCGTTTTTGTCACAAAATCTACAGCACCATACTCCATTGCCATTAACGTATTTTCGGCACCGCGTTCTGTTGTACTCGATAACATAATGACAGGTACCGGACATCTTACCATAATTTCTTTCAATGCTTCTAAGCCATTCATTTCTGGCATTTCGACATCCATTGTCACTACATTTGGTTGTAATTGATGGATTTTAGCAATCGCATCTTTTCCATTTCGAGCGGTACCGACTACATCTATATTTTCATTTCCGACAAAAAAGTCACTAATTAGCTTCCTCATAAAAGCTGAATCATCAACAACTAACAGCTTTTTTTTATTCGAGAATCCCAATTAATCACGTCCCTTCGAAAAAATGCTTTTTAGTTTCGATAAAAAATTATTAGACCCTATTTGTGCATGGACTACATTATTCTGCTCGTAAATAAAGCGATGCACAATTTGCTGCATCGTAATAGATACCGGTGCATCTGGGTACAGTATAGTAAAAGGCACTTGAGCTCTTACCGCTTTGCGAACAACAGCATCTTCTGGCAATGAACCTAATATAATAACCTCTTTAGACATAAACTTTTCCATCGCTCTAGCTAAGCGTTGCAATGTATCCTGTCCCTCTTCTTTCGTATATACACGATTACACAACAAATAAAAGGTCTTTTCTTGATCTTTTAAATAAATATATTTCATCATGGAATAGGCATCCATAATAGCGGTTGGTTCTGCAGTTGAAATCACAATAACTTCATCTATCGATACAAGTAATTCTAGTGACCAACTTGTTGCACCAGCTCCCATATCGAATAAAATATAGTCAAATTTTTGTTGAAGCTGATGAAAGGCTTCTATCAATGCTGCAAATTTATTTTCAGACCATTCCATTAAAGAGGACATACCCGAGCCACCCGAAATATATTGAACATTATTCGGTCCTTCAAACAGGACTTCCTCAAGTGTAACTTTACTATCTAAATAATCTATCAAACTATAACTAGCTGTTTTTCCAAAAAGGATATGAATATTGCCCATTCCAATATCCATGTCTAATAGGACTACTTTTTTCCCTTCTTTTGCAAGTAATGCTGCGAAGTTTGTTGTAAAATTACTTTTCCCTACGCCACCTTTTCCACTTACTACTGCAATCGACTTCCCAAGAGCCCCTTGACTTTGTAGTATTTTCATTCTTAGCATTTCAGCTTGATCTCTCATATGACTTCTCCTTGAAAGAGCAATTCTACCAAATCATCAACACTTGGTTCTTCTATATCTTCTGGTACTTCTTGTCCATTCGTATAGTAAGCAAGTCCCTTCTTATATTTAATCATTAAATTAAACATTGTGCCAATAGAATTTGTTTCATCAAGCTTCGTAAAGACGAACTTTTCGATCATTATTTTGTCAAATTGTTCAATAATTGTTTCTACATCTCGTTCTTTTGCAGTTAACGATAAAACAAGTAATGATTCTACATCTGAACTAAAATTAATTAAATTTTGTAAATCACCTATATATTTTGCTTCTTTGTAATTCCGCCCGGCTGTATCAATAAACACTAAATCTAAATGCGCAAGTTTTTCAATAGCCGCTTTATAATCTGCTGCGTTATAGACTATTTCAATTGG
>DEQI01000245.1:1544-5121 GCA_002360295.1 Planococcaceae bacterium UBA3370 | reverse complement strand
CCAAATGGCAGGTCTTTCAACTTTTCTCGTAATGCTTGCTCGGTAATAAGACGCATCGTTGTTAAATTGACAGGCTCTCCCTTTTTTATATGCGCAAAAAGCTCATCACTAACAAGGGTGATAAGCTCTTCGTTCAGCTCTTGACTCTTTAAATAATCAATAAAAGGTAAGAGCTCATCAGGGTATTGTGATTGGATTGTTTGTCTTTGTAAGGACTGCATAATCGCTTTTAAGTCTGCAATTTCTCTTTTTAAATCCGAATTGATCATCGAATCATTTGTAGACGGTTCATTATTAGTAGCAGGCGCCACAGTTGCTTCACGAGCAACTTGTGGCGAAGTCGGAATAAATTGGACATCAGGAAGCGAAGGACTAGCTACTTTTTTCTCTACCTGATCGATACCTGCTACAACTTCAAAGCTCTTTTGTTTGATTAATCCTAGAAACTTTTTTTTGACAACTACTTTTGAATTTAATATAACGGCATCATCACCAAAATCTGCACGAATAAGCTTCATCGCCTCCGCAATTGAGGGCGCATTATATTTTTTCATTTTCATTCAACATTCACCACTCCAACGCTTTGGATTTCAACAGCTGCGTCCAGTTCATTGTAACTTAATATAGGAATCTGCGGGAAATATCGTTCTGTTAATTGGCGTAAATACATTCGAACCCCTGGCGAACATAAAATGATTGGGGATTGTTCCATAAATGATACACGCTCCACTTCATTTGCTATTGCCTCTAATACATGTTGTGATTCCTGTGGGTCCATTGCTAAATAATTCCCGTGATCTGTTTGCTGAATACTATCAGCAACTAATTTTTCGATTTTCGCAGATATTGTAATTACTTTTAAGGCTGGCTGCCCATTTACATATTGTGTTGTAATTTGTCTAGCAAGCGCTTGACGTACATATTCTGTTAAAATATCCGTATCGCTTGTCAGCTTTGAATAATCAGCTAACGTTTCAAAAATAATCGGTAAATTACGCACTGATACGTTTTCACGGAGTAATTTACCAAGTACCTTTTGAATTTCACCGATGGATAACGGAGTTGGCGTTAATTCATCTACTAAAATAGAATGTGTTTCGCGTAAATGATCGATTAGCTGCTTTGTTTCTTGACGTCCTAATAGTTCATGCGCATTGGCACGAATTATTTCCGTTAAATGTGTCGAAACAACACTTGGAGGATCTACTACTGTATAGCCAAACATTTCAGCTTCTTCTTTCACTTGCTCTGTAATCCATTTTGCTGGCAAGCCAAAGGACGGTTCTATTGTATCAATCCCTTCAATAGAATCATCATCACCTGGACTCATCGCTAAGTAATGATCCAGTAACAGCTCTCCTCGCGCCATTTCATTCCCTTTTATTTTGATGCGATACTCATTCGGCTGTAGCTGGATATTATCTCGAATTCGTACAACAGGAATCACAATCCCTAGTTCAAGCGCTAATTGACGACGAATCATGACGACACGATCCAGTAAATCACCGCCCTGTGCTGCATCTACTAAAGGAATTAACCCGTAACCAAATTCAAACTCGATTGGGTCAACATTTAATAAGTTCACTACGTTTTCAGGACTCTTCATCGTATCAGCTGCCACTTCTTCTTCTATTTCTAGTAGCTCTTCAGGATCTTCAACCTTTTTACGATCCATTAACCAAGCTCCACCCGCGAGTGCTGCCGCAATCGGTAAGGTAATCCATAAAGGAATGGGTGTAAATAATCCTAATAATAAAATGGTTGCCCCTGCTACATATAATAACTTTGATTGTGCAAATAATTGATTTGTAATATCTTCTCCTAAGTTACCATCAGATGCTGCACGAGTTACAACAATCCCAGTCGCAGTAGAGATTAATAATGCTGGAATTTGCGATACGAGCCCGTCCCCGACAGTTAAAATCGAAAACTTAGTCGCAGCCTCTGCAAAACCTAAATCCAGTTGCATCATTCCAATAACCATACCAAAAAGTAAGTTAATAAAGACCATGATGATGGAAGCGATCGCATCCCCTTTAACGAATTTAGTCGCACCATCCATTGCTCCGTAAAAATCAGCTTCCCCTGAAACTTTTTCACGACGTTCTCGTGCTTCTTTTTCGGAAATGATACCAGCGTTCAAATCTGCATCAATACTCATTTGTTTACCTGGCATCGCATCTAATGTGAAGCGCGCAGCTACTTCAGCTACACGTTCAGAACCTTTCGTAATAACGATAAATTGGATGATAACTAATAGTAAGAAGATGACTAACCCTACTAAAATATTTCCTCCAGTTACGAAATTACCAAATGTTTCAACGACATCCCCGGCATCACCATTCGCTAAGATAGCTCGTGTTGTGGAAACACTTAATGCTAAACGAAATAGTGTTAACAATAAAATGACGGAAGGAAAAATAGAGAAGTCTAATGCTTCCTTCATATTCATTGCCGTTAATAAAACAAGTAATGCTAGCGTAATATTAATAATGATTAAGAAGCTTAATAACCATGTTGGTAGAGGGATAATGAGCATCGCTACAACTAAAATAACTGCAGCTAAAACCCCTATATCGCGAACTTTCATTACTGTCCCTCCTGCTTTCTTGCTTTAAATTTTCCGTTTAATTCGATATACGTACGCTAAGACTTCAGCTACCGCTTTGAAAAATTCTTCAGGTACGGTTTCACCTATTTCGACTTGATCGTACATGGCGCGTGCGAGTGGTCTATTTTCAACCATGATGACATCATTTTCTTTTGCGACCATTTTTATTTTTTGCGCGACAAAATCCGTCCCCTTCGCCACAACACGTGGCGCATCCATACTTTCATCATCGTATTTTAACGCAATGGCATAATGAGTTGGGTTCGTAATTACAACATCTGCTGATGGAATTTCTTGCATCATACGACGCATCGCCATTTCACGTTGCCGCTGCTTAATTTTAGATTTAATGAGGGGATCTCCCTCGCTATTTTTATACTCATCTTTTATGTCTTGCTTCGACATTTTTAATTGCTTTTCATATTCAAATTTTTCATATAAAAAATCGAGTAACGCAATAAAGATCAGCATAAGTGAAGCAGCGATCCCCATAATCCCCGTTAAGTATGCGACCGTTGTTAATGTCTCCCACGGGCTATGAAAAGTGAGTGATAGTACTTTATCTAAGTTCATCCAAATAACAGCCGTCGTCACAGTACCGATAAAAGCTACTTTTAATAAAGATTTTATTAAATTAATAATAGCTCGAACAGAAAGTATTCGTTTAATCCCTTTAATGGGGTCTATCTTTTTTAAATCAAACTTTAATGTTTCTGTTGTAAATAATAATCCGAATTGCAAATAGTTAGCTCCAATACCTGCAACAACTGCAACTAGCATAATGGGCAAAATAAGCATCGCCATTTCCTTTAATGATTCAACATACATGTCCATTGCCACATCAGCAGTCAATGTTTCTACTAACATATTGCGCTGGAATGCTTGCAAAAGGAAAGAAAGCATACCGTCTAACATAAATGGGGCAAAGAAAAATAAAAACAAAAACGTAATCAGTAATAAAGCTGC
>DEQI01000245.1:329-1401 GCA_002360295.1 Planococcaceae bacterium UBA3370 | reverse complement strand
AGTTGTATAATCATCATCTCTATAAGGTTTTGCATGACCTCAACCATAACAGCCATCGTAATAATTAAAACTAAAAAACCGACCGCAATCTTAATAGGGAAACCAATCACAAAAATATTCATTTGTGGCACAGTTTTACCTGTAATACCTAGTGCTATTGTTACTAAAAATAATGTTGCAACTATTGGAGCTGACATTTGAAACGCTACTACAAAAACTGCAGCGAACATTTTCATAACCCATTCGACCGTATCTTCACTACCGAAGTTCGGAAAAAATTGCTCCATCGGCATAAATTGATAGCTATAAAAAATCCCATCTAGCAATAAATGATGACCATTTATCGCGAGTAATGTAAGGAGGGCGAGGAAGTTAAAAAACTGCCCCATTAATGGACTTTGCGCACCTGTTTGCGGATCCACAATATTTGCTAATGCAAACCCCATTTGGAAATCAATAAATCCGCCAGCAATTTGTACAGCAGACATAATAATATAAGCAGTCAAGCCGAGCATTAAACCAATGACGGCTTCCTTTAAAACGAGTAGTATGTAATTGCCGTCAAATGGAATAGCCTCTATAGAAAATGTGTAATACATCATCCAAGCTAGAACGAAAGCAAGGGCAATCCTCATTTGAGGCGGTATTGTACGATATGAAAATAACGGGACTGATACAAAAAATGCAGAAACTCTGACAAAAATTAATAATAAAATGGATATTTTAGGTATTAAATCTGTCATTTGCTCACCCTATATAACGAACTAAATTATTTAAAATATCGTAAAAATAACTCGTCATTTGGGAAATTATAAACGGACCGAAAAATACAATTGCTACAAGTACAGCAATAATTTTCGGTACAAAAGCAAGTGTTTGCTCTTGTATTGAAGTAGTCGCTTGGAAAATACTTACTAACAAACCCGAAACTAAGGCGATGAGTAATAAAGGTCCTGATGTAATAAGGACGATATAAACCGCTCTCTCTGCAATTGCAATGACCATTTCCTGTGTCATGTTGTATCATCCCCTAAAAACTTTGAAGTAAAGATTTCATTACTAAGTACCAGCC
>DEQI01000245.1:0-264 GCA_002360295.1 Planococcaceae bacterium UBA3370 | reverse complement strand
CATCATCATCCCCATCGACATTAATGTACTTGCGACAACCATATCAATGACTAAAAACGGGATGAAAATCATAAAGCCCATTTGAAATGCTGTTTTGATCTCACTTAATGCGAAGGCTGGAACGAGCATAGTTAACGGGATATCCTCAATAGTAGTAGGACGCTCCGCTTGGTTATATTCCAAAAACAGCTCTAAATCCTTTTGCCTTGTATGCTTAGACATAAATTCTTTAAATGGGGTAGAAGCCTTTTCATATGCTTCTTC
>DEQI01000191.1:4498-13269 GCA_002360295.1 Planococcaceae bacterium UBA3370 | reverse complement strand
TCAATCGAAAGCGGAAAAGAAGCTTTCGTTTGAGAGCCATCCAGCGCTTGTCGGGGCAAAACGGGCGCTTGCGCATTTCTTCTTACTCTGAAAACGCAATACTAACGCCGATTATGGCATAAATGGTTCCTTCGATTTTATTTAAATGGCTCTTTAAAAACGTACTTTTTGTCATTAAGCGTCCAATCGAGCCCGAGAGAATACTTACACATGAAAAGATGAAAAAGGCTTGTACAAGAAAAATGAAGCCAAGCACGAGCATTTGAAACGGGACATTGTCATTCCCTTCAACAAATTGTGGGAGCAATGCTAAAAAGAATAGTGATACTTTCGGATTTAAAATATTCATCACAATCCCTTTTTTATATAGCTTTTTATATGTACTTGTCGGTTTGTTTCCAAGCTGTATGCTGCTTGCTCCCGCTCGAAAAGCAGAAATCGCTAAAAATAATAAATACGCTGCTCCAGCAAATTTAACAATTGTAAAAAGTGTGGCAGAACTATAAATGATAGCTGAAATGCCAACGACTGCTGCCGTGATATGGACAAGCAGTCCTGTACATAGACCAAGGGCTGTTGCAATTCCAGCCTTTGCATTTTGTGAAATACTTTGTGCCGTGACAAACAAAATATCTGGACCGGGCATGATGGTTAATAAAATGGCAGTGCCTAAAAATGATAATAAAATAACGATATCCATCAGAACATATCCTCTTTATCTTGAGATTCTTATTCAGTAGCATATCATAATACAGCATACAGAGCTGTCTGATTATGCCAATTATTACTCGACAGCTCCAGCTTTCAGTGCATCTTCAAATGTATCCGTATAAACAATATGTTGTACTTTATAGTGTGCAAGTGCTTTAGCACAACCTTTTCCGCCTAGACAAAATGTAATATGAGGGAATTGACTTGCGAAATCATCCATACATTTTAATAAATTTGGATCCTTTGTAAATGGAATATCTGTTGTTGCAGAAAGCAAAACGATTTTCGGATTAGTAAGCTCTACAGTATCTTGAATAGCTGTTGGAGCAGGAGATTGTCCGAGCATTAAGGTACGATAGCCCTTTAGCATATATTGAACAAGCAAAATATGAACAGGAATTTCATGGTGTTCACCAGGGAGACAGCTTCCGAGTACTAAAGGAGCATCTGGTGCAACATCAATAGTCCGGCGAATATTGATTAAAAAATCCCTCACTGATTGGCTTGCCACCGCCTCCTGAAATTCTCCCCATAGCCCAGCACACCATAGCCGACCTACTTCTTTCAGAAATGGAACAATTACTCCCTGCAATAAGTTCTCTAAACCAAGTGATTGGCTGGCTTGATTGAGTAGCTGTGTAATCGTCACATCCTCTCCTTTATATCCTGCATCAATTAGTGCTTTCAATAAATCTGTTGGCAGTTGAACGTTAGATCCTAACTGTTTGCGCCAAAGTGCTATCGCTTGTTTTACTGAGTATCCTCTTTGTACAAGAGCATTTACTTCCAGAATCGTATTCACCTCTGTTAGTGAATAAGCACGGTAACCGTTATCAAGTCGCCGGGGTGTAATAAGCCCATACCGATCTTCCCATTTGCGGATTACTTGTTTAGATAAACCGGTTTGTTCCGCTACTTGTTGGATTGTGTAATAAGTGTTGTCATTCAACATGTATCACCTCCGCTCTCATTCAAAATCTACTTTCCTCAAAATACAGTAAGCGTTAATTCAACAACTTGCAATCAATATTATTGTACATAATAACAAAGAAGTTGTATAATGTTTGTATAATGTTTATGTTGATTTTTTTAACAGTATTGGGCTAATTTATAGAAATAAAACAGTTTAATGGGGGAAATTATGCAAAACACTGAGCAGTTTGAACAAATTACTGACAAACACTTCCTTGACTCTCTAGAAAAAAATATTGCACTTATTCGCTTTAATCCAAATAGAGAAGTGGAATATGTAAATGATCTGTTTGCACAAACAATTGGTTATAAAAAGACTGAAATGATTGGGATGAATCATAAAATGTTTTGTTTCCCTGAATTTTCTAATAGCCCTGCGTATTCTCGATTTTGGAGTAATTTATTAAGTGGTAAAAGTTTTCAAGATAAAATTGAACGTCGCCATGCTACTGGAAAAACGATTTGGCTTGAAGCTACATATATGCCGATTTTCTCAGCTGATGGAAGTAAAGTGATTGGCGTTAGTAAAATTGCTACGGACATTACGAATCGAAATAGTATGACATTACAATTAGCCGAAAATTTAAAAGAGATGGCAGCAATACTACATGATAAATCGATAAAAGGTCGTGCAGATAGTTTAGCCCTTTTAGAAAATATTCAGCAAATCGACGAAGTTGCAGCTATTAACCAGCTTAACTTGCAGCACCTACAAAAAGAAGCCGAAACGATTACGAATGTTGTCAAAACGATTCGAGATATTGCTGCCCAAACGAACTTATTAGCTTTGAATGCAACGATTGAAGCTGCTAGAGCGGGGGAGCATGGACGTGCATTTAATGTTGTAGCCAAAGAAGTGCGTAACTTATCTGACAAAGTGTCGCAGTCCATTGGTGAAGTGAAAAGCAATGTTGATGGAATAATAGAAAAGATTGATATAGTTGCATCTAGTATGGATTCAATTACTGCAAAAGTACACTCAAGTTCAAATCAAATTCAACAAACGACGGATGGTTTTTTCGAAATTACTAAAACAGCTGAAACACTCGAAAATAACACGAGTAATTTTTTAACGAAAATATAACGCTTGTTTGAGCATTATCGTTTTCATGTGTATCAAATAATCAATTATTTAGAAAAGAGGGAAAAGAGATATGAAAAAGCACCCGCTAGAAAAATGGGGAGAGATTGTTGGTGGAAAACGTTCTCGTTGGGTTACGATTGCCATTTGGATTGCGCTCGTTATATTCCTTGCTAGCATCTTCCCACAAGTAAATAGTGTTGAAAATTATGCAGGGGATGATTTACCAGATGATGTGATGTCGCGAGAGGCAGCTGCTCTGTTAGATGAGCAATTTGCTTCAGATTCAGGTATTCCATTACTCGTTGTATGGTATAAGGAAGCAGGGTTGGAGGTAACAGACTTACAGGGGATTCAAAGCTTGTATAAACAATTAGCAGCTGAACCACTGGAAGCCCAGGCCACTTTACCGCCACTTCATGAATTACCAACAGAGGCACTGTTGAGTATGGTTTCTGAAAATGGTAAGTCAATCGTGACACCTATCTTTTTTGATGACACAGCAAATTCAGATATTTTAAAACCAAATTTAGAAAAGTTAACCGCAATGACTGAAAGTGAATTCGGTAGCAATCCGTATGAGGCAAACTTAGAAGAGGATGGATTGCATGCTCGTTTTTCTGGACCTGTAGGCATTTCAGTGGATGCGACAAATTTATTTAAATCGGCTGACTTTAAATTAATGACAGCTACAGTCATTCTGATTTTAGTGTTACTTATTGCTATATATCGTTCACCACTATTATCTGTTATTCCACTTCTAGTTGTTGGGATTGCATTTTTCGTTGTCAGTCCACTTCTTGGATGGTTTGCGGAAAGTGGATGGATTGCAAAAGATGCACAGGCCATCTCGATTATGATTGTACTATTATTCGGTGCAGGAACGGACTATTGCTTATTTTTAATTACACGCTATCGAGATATTTTGTTTGAAGAGCCCAATAAATTTTTAGCGTTAAGCCGTGCCATGAGAGAATCAGCAGATGCTATTGCGATGAGTGCCCTCACAGTAGTTATTGGGCTCGCGACACTTGGGTTGGCTGATTACGGAGCATTTCAACGTTTCGCTGTCCCATTTAGCTTCGGTGTATTGTTAACGAGTGTGGCAGTACTGACATTACTACCGGCTATTTTATCAGTACTCGGACGTGGCGCATTTTGGCCGTTCGTTCCGCGCACACCAGATATGGCTAAAGCCCATGCAGCGGCTAAAAATAAACCGTACAAGGAAGCAAAACCGAATCACCGCTTTATGAAAAAAGTAGGCGATTTTGCATCAGGCAAGCCGTGGCTAGTAATACTTGTGACTGGTGTGCTACTCATTGGGCTCGCGCTTGTGTCGACACAAATAAAATATAGCTATGATTTATTATCATCATTCCCTGAGGATATGCCATCTCGTGAAGGATTTACGTTGATTGAAGAAAATTTTACACCAGGTGAACTGGCCCCAGTAAAAGTACTAGTCAATACGGCTGGTAAAGATGTGGATATTACAGAAGATTTAAAATTGTTGCCATATGTATCGTCTGTTAGTGAAATTCGTACAGGTGAAACAGATGCCAATTTACAATTATACGAAGTAGATTTAGATAAAAATCCATACTCAAACGAAGCGATGGATGATGTCGATCATATGAAGGAGCAACTACCTGCAATAGTAGAAAAGGCAGGTATTCCAAATGCTTCTGAAAGCTTCTGGGTTGGAGGCGAAACAAGTGTCCAACTTGATACGAAAGAAGTACAATATGGGGATGAAAAATTAATACAGCCAGTGATGATTGTGATTATTTTCCTTGTGTTAGTTGTGTATTTACGAGCATTAATTACGTCTGTCCATTTAATGGTTACAGTTATTGTATCGTTCTTCGCGGCACTCGGAGCGGGTTGGCTCATCTTAACCACATTCTTTGGTGCAGAAGCGATTGCCAGCTCGATTCCACTGTATTCATTTGTCTTTATTATTGCTCTCGGTAATGACTACAATATCTTTATGATCTCTGATATTTGGAAAAATCGTAAAAAAGGTATGGCGCATCGAGAAGCTGTATCACAAGGTGTGGCTTCCACAGGCTCCGTGATCACATCAGCGGGTCTCATTTTAGCAGGTACATTTGCTGTACTTGCCTCATTACCAATTCAAGTTTTAGTTCAGTTTGGTGTTGTGACAGCGGTCGGCGTATTACTCGATACATTTATCGTACGCCCGCTATTAGTACCTGCTTTGATTACAGTAATCGGTCGCTATTCTTTCTGGCCAGGTAAGCTGTGGAAAATGTAGAGGGTAAAAATATGAACTAAAAAGGGCTATTATGTAAGTTAAAACTTACATGATAGCCCTTTAAATATCTTTAAGTATGTATTATTTATGGTTACGATATGGAGTATTTTAGCCGCTTCCAACCTTACTAAACCCTTGTCTAAAATAGCTAGCTTTTTAGAGAAAAATAATAGTAATAAAAACATAAAAAATATAATAAATTACCAAATATAATTGATTTTAACAAATTAATACTTTACCATTTAATTTATAGGAAGAAAATAGAGAGGGGACGAAGGGGAAAATGAGAAAAAATAAATTATTTGCATTTGCGGCTATGGCTACACTAACAGCTTCCATATTAGCTGCTTGTGGTGGTGACGAAACAGGGTCTAAATCTAAAGAAGGTGGAAAAGGATTAGATACAAATATTGTAACGATTGCAACTGGGGGTTCTTCAGGACCATACAACATTATCGGAACAACACTTGCAAGTAAATATTCCGATACATATAGTATCAATTCTAAACCGCAAACAACAGGTGCATCTGTTGAAAACATTAACTTAATTAAAGAAGGCAAAGTAGAAATGGCATTTGTGATGAGTGATGTATTAACAGAAGCTGTTGCAGGTACTGGAAACTTTAACGCTCCAATTGAAAATATTCAACAAGTTGCGTCACTTTATCCAAACTTCGTACAAATTGTAACACCAGCTAATTCAGGTATTACAACATTAGAAGATTTAAAAGGAAAACGTGTTGCAGTAGGAGATCAAAATTCAGGCGTTGAAGTAAATGCTCGTAATCTATTGGCAGGTCACGGTATTACTTATGATGATATTAAAGTAGACTATCTTGGCTATGCAGAGGCAGCAGATGGATTAAAATCTGGTGCAATTGATGCTGCATTCCTTACAAGTGGTTTACCGAATTCATCTGTAATGGAGTTAGCAAATAGCATCGATATTACACTTGTATCAGTAGATCCGGCGAAAATTGAAGAAATCGCCAAAACACAACCATACTTCATTAGCTTAGATATTCCAGCAGATACTTATGGTAATAAGGAAGCGATTTCAACAGCAGCTATTATGAATGCTTTAGTTATTAGCAGTGATATTAGCGAAGAAGATGGCTATGAATTAACGAAGACGTTTTTTGAAAATCTAGAGGCTCTGGGTAATTCACATCAGGCAGCTACTGAAATTACATTAGAAGGAGCTCAGCAAGGTATGGTTGCACCTTTACATCCAGGTGCAAAGAAATACTACGATGAGCAATAAATTAAAGTGGGGGATTGGGAGCTTAGCGATATGTCTGCTCCTTTTCTTCTTTTTTAGGCAAGAACAAGTACTTGTCGTAGAAAGTGTGCAAGAAAAATTATTATTTAAGCCTACTAATTTTAGTATTGGTTGGATACATTCAGTAGAAAAAGAGCCTTGGTTTGAATGTTATGAAGTAGTCGATCAGCAATTTCATTTGTATGAAACTTATTTCAAAACGTATGGAGCAGGAGTGCCTACTGACGGGGAAGTGATTCCATCTAATGATGGATTTGTCCATTTGAAAATAGATTTGAATTTTCCGGAAATAGTAGTTGCTGCATCATCAAAGGTGGAAACAGCTTTGTACATAGAAGAACAAGTTTTTCCGTTATATGGTGAAGAAAGACAAAGTGTCCACTTCTATTTAGAGAAAATCTCGTTTATCCAATTAATTTTTGAAGGAGGATTTAAATGACGAAAGAAAAAACAATGGTTGCTGGTACAGAAGTATTAACGGAAGAACAGCAAACAGAACTACTAGAAAAATTCGATACAGAATCAAAAGTACGGAAAATATCTAATAAACATATTGGGTTATTTATTGGCGTTATTGCAGTTTTATATTCTATTTATCATATTTATGTAACATTTAATCCGCTACCAGCATTGCAACAAAGGTCCATCCACGTAGCAATTGGGATTGCACTAATTTTTTTAATTTACCCAACTTATACAAAGCAAAATCGTTCTAAAATTGCTGTGTATGACTGGCTTTTATTTATACTAGCTCTTGCGTCTGCGGGTTATTTAATCGTTGAATACAATAATATAATGACAACTCGTGGCGGTATTCCGAATACGCTTGATATCGTATTTGCCATTATGACAGTCGTACTTATTTTAGAAGCAGCAAGAAGGGTAACCGGGCTCATCTTGCCAATATTAGCACTTGTTTTTTTAATGTATCCATTTATTAGTCATAACACATGGCTTCCTAGACAATTGCAAACGCGTCAGTATGATTTAGGGGACATTTTCGGTCAAATGTATTTAAAAACGGAAGGTCTATTTTCGACAGCAATTGGAGCTTCGGTTCAATTTATTTTCTTATTCATCTTATTTGGTGCATTCCTAGCAAAATCAGGGATGGGTCAATTATTTAATGATTTAGCATTAGCATTGGCAGGACATAAGCAAGGTGGTCCTGCAAAAGTAGCCGTTATTTCAAGTGGTTTTATGGGAAGTATTAATGGTGCTGCAGTTGCCAATGTAGTGGGAACTGGTGCCTTTACAATTCCATTGATGAAACGTGTTGGTTATTCGAAAAACTTTGCGGGTGCAGTAGAGGCGAGTGCTTCGATTGGTGGACAAATATTACCTCCAATTATGGGCGCAAGTGCCTTTATCATGGCAGAAACAACAGGTGTCGCGTATGGCACAATCGCACTTGCAGCATTGATTCCTGCGCTTCTTTACTTTTTAGGAGTAATTATGCAAGTACATTTCCGTGCAGGTCGTGAAAATTTAAAAGGTATTCCGAAGCCCGACCTACCTCGTGTAAAAGAGGTAATGGCAGAGCGTGGCCATTTATTATTACCAATCTTGTTTTTAGTCGTATTGTTATATTTGGAAGAGCCGATTGCGTATACAGCAGTATATACAATAGCAGCAACGGTTGTAGTAGCTGCTTTTAAGAAAACAACTCGTATGGGAATTAAGGACATTATCGCGGCGTTTGATAGTGGAGCACGTCAATCCTTATCTGTCATGGTAGCGTGCGCAGTTGTCGGTATTATTATTGGTGTTGTAAGCTTAACATCTTTTGGTAATGTTATGACATCTTCTATTGCTAGCCTTGGTGCAGGATCTTTATTTTTAACATTATTCTTTACTATGGTTGCGTCAATGATCTTGGGAATGGGTTTGCCATCTATTCCAGCATATATTATTACAGCAACAATGGCAGCACCTGCATTAGCAGAGTTTGATATTCCAATTATTGTAGCGCATATGTTTGTGTTTTATTTCGGTATATTTGCCAATATAACACCACCGGTTGCACTTGCTGCGTTTGCTGGTGCAGGAATTTCTGGTGGAGACCCAATGCGTACTGGCTTCGTAGCATTACGCTTAGCAGCAGCTGGATTTATCGTACCTTATTTATTCGTTTACAATCCTGCTATGTTAATGATAGATACGACAAATATTGCGGTGAATGCAAAAGAATTCCCAATGGCACCCTATATGGATATTGCGATGATTACTATCACAGCCATTATCGGGATTATTGCGCTTAGTGCCGCTATTGAAGGCTATTTTAAAACCTATTTAAATCCAATAATGCGCGTTATTCTTGGTATTGGTGCACTCGGCATGATTATCCCAGAAACATATACAGACATTGTCGGTATTATTATTGTGGCAGTTGTTTTTGTATTAAACATGAAGTCGAGTAAAGCACAAATAAATACAGCTAAGGC
>DEQI01000191.1:0-4473 GCA_002360295.1 Planococcaceae bacterium UBA3370 | reverse complement strand
AAGTTCAGGATGACAAAATAATATCTTAGTTAAAGGCTCTCGTTTTGATCAATATTGTTCAAAATGAGAGCTTTATTTTCAAAATATTGTAGGGAGGGGGGATGATTAATGATCTATTTTGATGATGAAAATATAATTCTTCGAGCTATGTTGAAGAGTGATAGACAAAACTTTGTTCATGCATTTGCTGAACAGAATTGGCATAAACCGCTTGAGTTATTTAATGAATATTATAATCAGCAGGAAAATGGGGAGAAAGCAGTTATTGTAGCAGAAGTTAATAATGAAGTTGCTGGATATGTAACATTGCTTCCTTTTGCTACAATGGGTCCATTTGCATATAAAAATATACCTGAATTGGTGGATTTAAATGTACTTATGAAATTTCAAAAGAAGGGTATCGGCAATAAATTGATGGATATAGTAGAGGAGCTTGCTAAAGAGCACAGCGATCATATTTCTCTAGCAGTTGGATTACATGATGGATACGGTGCTGCGCAGAGAATATATGTGAAAAGAGGCTACATTCCAGATGGAACTGGCGCTTGGTATAGAGGAAAGCAATTAGAACAATATGCAGAATGCGCAAATGATGATGACTTGATACTATACTTTTTAAAGGATTTACATAACTCCTAAAAAAGATAGCGTTAGTTTTCTTTAATTAAGGGATAGTTAGTAGCTAAACATTCTTATAATTTAAGATAAAAAAATTATAAATGCGATGGGGTATTTACATTGAACCGTTTTTTTGAATATAACTGGCAAGTGAGAGACGAGTGGTTTGAATGGTGTAAGCAACTATCGAAAGAAGAGTTGATGAAAAAGCGAACTGGAGGAGTAGGAAGTATTTTGTATACCCTTCTTCACATTATAGATGTTGAATATAGTTGGCTTCGGGGTATTCAAGGCAAAGAAGATGTAGTAATTGAGTTTACTGATTATGATACGCTTGAAAAGGTAAAATCTCTTTCTGATAGACTCCAGAATGAAATAGCTGAATTTCTAAAAAATATAGACCCGTTAAAAAAGAAAGTTGTAAGTGTCCCTTGGGATGAAGCTCAGTATACTGTTGAGGAAATATTACATCATACCATCGTCCATGAGATTCACCATATGGGTCAACTTTCTGTTTGGTCAAGAGAAATAGAACTCAGTCCCGTATGTGCTAACTTTATTGGAAGACAGTTGAAATCCATTCATTCTTTTTGGGCTAGTTATGGAGAATAATGAATCGTTTGATAATGTTTGAGTGAATGGAAGGACATAAAGAAAGCATTCAGGGATGAACGACCGGCCACTTGAATGCTTTTTCATTTTTTTTAGAGTGAATTTCCTGTACACATCTTAAACTGCCTATTTGTTAACTTGGATTTAAACACCCATTTTTCTACGAGTATTACTTGTCTTTTTTGCTTGTTGACTCTTCATTTTTTTTGTTGAAGTGTCGGCATTCTTTTTTCCTTTAACAGTAGTGGACTGATTCTTTTTAGCTTCCAACTTCTGCTTTACGGCTTCTTGTAGGCTAATTTTCTTTTTTGGTGCTTCGGAATGATTATTCTCGGTCATAGGAAATTCCTCCTTTTGGAATATAATAGTACATTAAGTATAATCTATTTTCTGTGATTTGGGAAACCGGGGGAGTGGAGCGACCATGTAAAAAAAATTATTGCACCAAAGAGTAGATCGAATAACTTGATCTACTCTTTTTTAGGGGATATTTTTTGTAATGAAAGATGAATTTTAAACAGGAATTGCGGATGCCTTTCGTAAAGAGGCTGCGATAGTAGTATACAGTAGGACGGTAATCAACAGTATGCTGCCACACATTGTGATAAATGTAATGTCGCTTAAAATTGAAAAGAGTGGCTCATACCAATTTAGGGTAATACCAACGAGCGGCACTAGAATGAGAATACCAATAAACGAATAACCGCCAATTATACCTAAACGATAAAAGAAAACATTAATTAATAAACCTGAAGTTAAGCTAAAGAGTAAAATGGCAAAATCGATAGTAAATGTTAAGAGGAAAGGCTGAGTC
Source organism: Planococcaceae bacterium UBA3370 (assembly GCA_002360295.1). Lineage (GTDB taxonomy): Bacteria > Bacillota > Bacilli > Bacillales_A > Planococcaceae > Metasolibacillus. The sequence continues at coordinate 2,429 of DEQI01000191.1, read as the reverse complement.
TTATCAAAAAAGTAAACGGGATGGAAAACAATTAAGTCATGAAGTGTGAGTGTATCGGATAAATAGAAAATGCCCTTTTGAATACAAGCGATCAAAAAAGCACCGGCGATACTTAAAGCAACAAAAAATAGCCCGACGTGTGTAGTGTACTGATTACGGCTTAAACCAAGCTTTAAAAAGTAGGGCATTGTTTTATTTAGTACTTTAGAGCCCAGTATACTGAAAAAAATATAAACAGGAATGGAGATCGTTAGAAATAATTGAACGTTGGCACCAAAAGTAGTATCAATTAAAAATGAAAATAAGATGATACTTAGCAAAATGATCCAAAATACAATGTTTTGTTTTTTGTAGCTTTGAAAAAAGATATATAAACTTCCTTTCAACATGTTCATAAATATAAACCTTCTTTCTGCTGTTTACTTAAATACACAAGCATTTCTTGAAGAGATACACTTTCTAATTTAACGTTTTTATCGTCAATAGTTTTACCGTTCAAATAGACAATAGCCGTTAATTCATTCATAAAGGATTGTTTATAAATGACTTCAAAGGAGGCTGTTACGTTTTCCACAACATCTTTTGCTCCTTTTACAGCGATAATATGATCATTCCATTCAGCATAATTTTTTTGTAACAGTAATTCTCCATCGTTAATGATAATAACTTGCTCAAATAAATCGCTTGCTTCATCGATTAAATGGGTAGATAAAATAAAGAGTCGTGGATTTTCTTGTTGTTGCTCAATTAATAAATCATAAAAGGTATTTCTAGCTGCAACATCAAGCCCAATATATGGCTCATCAAACATTGTAATCGGGGCATTACTTGCAAAGCCGGTAGTAATGCCGAGCGCGGAAGCCATTCCTTTAGAAAGATTTTTTACTTTATCCTTAGGGTTTAGAGCAAATATTTTCAGTAACTCCTTCGCCAGCTGCTCATCCCAATATGGATAAAAGAAGCTAGTTGCCTTTAAACTTTGTTCAATCGTCATTTCTTCTTGGAAGTTGCCACTTTCCGCAATGAAGCATATGTCCTTTAATATAGAAGGTGAGTTAAATACGCGCTGACCATTAACGAGAAGCTCGCCACTTGATGCAGGAATAAGCCCTGATAATATATTTAAAAAAGTCGTTTTTCCTGCTCCGTTATGGCCTAAAAATCCAATGATTTTCGGTCCTTCCAGTGTGAAATTTAAGCTTTTTAATGCTTGTTTTTGCTTATACGATTTACTTACATTTCTCGCCTCGATTTTCATACGTTATCCCCTTTTTAACATATTTGATAATTCTTCGTTTGAAATGCCTAATCGAGTTGCTTCGCTTTTAAGTGGTTCGATGTATTGGGTAAAGAAGCTATCTTTGCGTTCAGCGATTAAAATGTTGCGTGCCTCTGAACTAACATACATCCCTACACCTCGCTTTTTGTATATCACTCCTTTATCCACTAACTCATTCACTCCTTTTCCTGCAGTTGCCGGATTAATTTGGTACTCCTTTGCGAACTCATTTGTCGACGGAATGCGATCTTCTGGCTGTAAAAGTCCATCCAGAATAGCGTCTTCAATGCGCTCGCGAATTTGTTGGAATATAGGCTTTTCATTGTTTAAAGTATGCTTCACGAGTCACCTCCTAGGTGTAGTATATGAATAAGTTTGTTGGTTAATTAGTTATGTAACTAACCATATAACAGATATTTCCTTAAGTCAACTAAAATGGATAAATATTATAATGAATTTCAAGTTAATTACGGTTATTTATATTATTACCTGCATGTGCTACGATAAATTTATAACGGGTAGTAAGATCGTCACTTCAAGTCTAAGTGGGACCAACTACCTGTAAAAGCCCGACGACGGACAATATTTGGGGATGAGGGCAGACTAAGTACGCGACGTCCTGTACGTCGAAAAATCCCCAATAATTGATGATTCACTTTATAGGTAAGCCGTGTGACAAATATGGAATGAGGAGCATACGTATGACAAAAACAACATTTGCTTTAATCGGAACAGGTGTTGTGGGGGAGCGCATTATGAATCAGATTTTAGCTCATCCACAATGTGAAATGGTAGCAATATTTGATGAAAACAAGACAAGATTAAATGAACTCGGAGCAAAGTATCAAATACCTGTTGCGGAGACACTGGAAGAGCTTTTTTTAACAAGTCCAAACTGGGTATACATCGGAACGCCGCCTATTAGTCATGCACCTTTGGCAGAGAAAATTGCAGCACATGGATTTCATATTCTTTCAGAAAAGCCATTAGCACATGATGCACAAGATGGTGTGAAAATGGTAGCTGTAGCTGAGGGAGCACAAGTTCATACAGCCATGCATTTCCCGCTTATGTACAGCCCCGTGGTGCATCAGTTAAAAGAAGCAATCGAGACTGATTCACTAGGGGATATTATTCGAGTAGAACTACA
>DEQI01000331.1:3509-4368 GCA_002360295.1 Planococcaceae bacterium UBA3370 | reverse complement strand
AACGAGCCCATCTACTCCAGCTATTGCTGCTTTTTTTGCATGCTTCACATAGATGACATCTGAGAAAACTTGACCTCCGTAAGCGTGCACGGCCTCCACTACAGGCGCAGGATTACCAAGAGACGTAATAACAATAGGTGGCTGATACTCTTTAATCAGTGCAAAATCTTCTTCGTAGCGCTGATTTTCACGTTCATGACAAATAAAATTGACTGCCCAAGGTTCTGTTGGTAACGCCTCTTTAATTTCTTTTAACCATTTAGCACATTCACTAGCTGGCCTTGCATTAAGTAATGGAAACGAGCCAATCATGCCCGCTTTTGAGCTTTCAATCACCATTTTAGGTGTGGAAATTAAAAACATCGGAGCAACTATTACTGGTAAAGACATACACATTTCCCCCTGTCCATGTATTAGGAATTACTGCCAATTATAAATGAATGACTATTCATTTGTAAAGTGCGTTGAATAGAATTTTATATTTTAAGAGAAAAGTTGTGGTGTAAAGGAGATGAATTGGTTAATCTTAAATTGGCGCAAACACTGGGAAATAGGAATTTTGTGGTAAGTATCGGTATGGTGTTATATGAAATGAATTGGGGAGATAGATATAAAGCAATGCAATCGTATTAAAACTTTCAATCGGAAAATGGGTATCTACAACCAAGATAGGCTTGCACCATTATATCTGTTGCAAGCCTAGCATTTGTGTTAATTTTGTTGAAGTTCCCATTTTCAAGTCTTTTTTTATGCTCCCTTATCCAAAACGTCCTGATACATAATCTTCTGTACGAGGATCTCGTGGAGTAGAGAAGATGACATTTGTATGGTCATATTCAATTATTTCTCCATTTAAGAA
>DEQI01000331.1:3196-3447 GCA_002360295.1 Planococcaceae bacterium UBA3370 | reverse complement strand
GTATAATCTTTTTTCATTTTTGCAATGAGCTCTTCTACTTTTAGTGTAGAGATGGGGTCTAGTGCTGATGTTGGTTCATCCATTAAAATAACATCAGGCTTCATGGCAATAGCGCGAGCGATACAAACACGTTGCTGCTGACCACCGGATAAACCAAGCGCAGATGTTTTTAAGCGATCCTTTACCTCATCCCAAATGGCGGCACTACGTAAACTTTCCTCTACAAGTTCGTTCAATACTTTTTTGTTTTT
>DEQI01000331.1:0-3081 GCA_002360295.1 Planococcaceae bacterium UBA3370 | reverse complement strand
TGCCGTAAATATCCTCATTATCAATGAAGATATTTCCCATAATTTTCACACCATCAATTAAATCATTCATGCGGTTAACCGTACGTAAAAAAGTTGATTTTCCGCAACCAGAAGGACCGATTAATGCAGTTACTTCGTTCTCTTTAATATCTAATGAAACATCAAACAATGCTTGTTTTTCTCCATAAAATAAGTTTAAATCTTTGACGATAATTTTTGATTTGTGCTCTGTTGATGTTTCATTTTTCGAATTAGTAGCTTGTTTTCTTGTTTCGGCTAAAGTGGCCATTTTAGATAACTCCTTTAATGTTAATGATCTGCTTTATTAAACCTCTTGGAAATAAATGTAGCGGATAAGTTAAGAATGAAAATAATCACAATTAAAACAATCCCAATAGCTGCCGCTAACCCAATATCACCGGATTCCTGTGTCACAAGATAGGCATGTACGGTTAATGTACGGGCCGATGAAAAAATACTTTCAGGCATGGCGGCAACTGTACCAGCAGTTAAAAAGATGGCTGCTGATTCACCGACTATACGACCTATAGATAAAATGATTCCTGATAAAATACCAGACATTGCACTTGGTAAAATGACTTTATAGAGCATTTGTAATTTTGTTGTGCCAAGTGCCAAAGATCCTTCACGGTAAGAGGGGGGGACAGTTTTTAAAGCCTCTTCTGTAGTTCGAATAATGACTGGTAATACGATAATCGTTAAGGTTAATGAAGCTGCAATGATGGACATGCCTAGCTTTAATGTTGCCACAAAGAATACAGCACCAAATAATCCATAAATAATCGACGGAATACCAGTTAAACTTTCCGTAGCATAGCGAATTATTTTTACTAAGCGGCCTTGCTTTGCATATTCTTGTAAATACACGGCAGCAAGAATACCAACTGGTGTAGCTATGGCTAACGAAATCGCGATTGTATAAAATGTCGTCACAATCATTGGCCAAATACCGCCGCCACCAGTAGGAGAGTAGTCTCCAAAGATAAACTCAAAATTGATGTACTGATAGCCTTTGTAAAAAATAAAACCGACGATTACAAATAAGATGGCAACTGAAACAAATGCCGAGGCCCATAGTAGCCCACGTAATAGATAGTCTTTCCATTGGCGCATATTAGTTGCCTCCTTTTGATGTAATTTTTGCTAGTACATAATTTAAAAGTAAAATAAACGAGAATAACACAATCCCTGTTGCAAATAACATTTCCTGATGTGTTCCAAATGCATAGCCCATTTCGAGCGCGATATTTGTCGTTAAGGGACGAACACTATCGGTTAAGCTTGTAGGGATAATTAAACTATTCCCCGCGACTAATATAACGGCCATTGTTTCCCCGATTGCTCGACCTAATCCTAGTACGATGGCCGCCATAATACCTGATTTGGCGGCAGGTACAACTACTCTGAATATCGTACCGATTTCAGATACACCAAGTGCTAGAGAGCCTTCTCGATATGTTTTAGGAACTGCACGAATAGCTGTCTCAGCAACAGTTACAATTGTCGGTAGCATCATGATAGCAAGCACGAGTATAACAGCTAGTAAGCTTTGCCCTCTTACTAGACCTAAATTGTTTTGTAAAAATGGTACAATGATCGCTAAACCGAATACACCGTATAATACAGACGGAATCCCTGCTAATAGTTGAATAGCTGGTGAAATAAGCTTTGCAATTTTTTTCGGTGCAATCTCAGCTAAAAAGATGGCAGTAAATAACCCAATAGGGACTCCAATGATCAGAGCACCTATAGTGGCAAAAAGGGAACCGACAATCATTGGAAAGATGCCGAATTTATCCTCACTTGGCACCCAATCGGTACCGAAAATAAAGTCAATGAGGCTATAGCCTTCCACAATAAATGGATGCGAGCCTTTATAAAACACAAAGCCTATTATTAGCAATAAGCTTAAGACTGAAAAGAGTGCACAAGCTAAAAAAACTTTAGCTGATAAGCTTTCAAAAAAATATTTTCGTTTGTTTGCTTTGGTTATTTCTACTGTTTGTTGCTCATTTTGAGGGGTTGTCACACCATTTTCCTCCCATATTGTTTATTATTCCAAAATAGGTATAGCACCTGCTGATGAAACAATTTCTTGTCCTTCTTTTGTTAAAATAAAATCAATAAATTGTTGTCCGTTTTCTGACAGATTCCCTTCTTTATAAACAAATAGGAAGGGACGTGAAAGGCTGTATTTTTGTGCCAATACGTTTTCGGCGGTTGCTTCAACACCGTTAATATTTAGTGTTGTGATGGATTCATCAATATATTCAAAGGAAATAAATCCTATAGCATGTTTATTTGTTGCAACGGTTGTTTTAATATTCCCGTTTCCACTAGCAACGATTGCATTGCGGATTAATTCTCCTGATGAGTAACCAACAATTTCCTGAAATGCATCACGAGAACCTGAGCCATCCTCACGTGAAACAACAACAATTTCTAAATCATCTCCACCAAGTTCTTTCCAATTTGTAATTTCCCCAGTGAAAATTTGTTTTACTTGCTCCATCGTTAAATTTTTCACTTTATTTGATGGATGTGTTATAACGACGATGCCATCGTACGCAATAATTACTTCTTGTAATTCACTTGCTTCCTCTTCTTTCAAATCTCGAGAGCTCATGCCAATTTCCGATACACCGTTCATCGCATTTGTTATCCCAGCGGAAGAACCAATTTGATTTATCTCAATTTTGACGGATGCATTTTCTTCATAATTCATGGCTAATTTTTCAGCTAGTGGTCCAATTGATGTTGAGCCTGAAATGCTAATGGTTGAATGACTTTTTGCCGAGTCGCTTTTACCTGTAACACCACATGCTGAAAGTATCAGAACCACTAAAAGTAATAGCAAAATTGCATTTTTTTTGAATAACATTCTGTATCCTCCGAATAAAGTAGGTTTGTTATTATCGCTTTAAATAATACTGTGTAATTTTTAAAATTCTATTATTAGAATGTAAAGGTTTTGTAAATAATATGAATTGGAAGTTTATGGAGTGTGAATATAGGTAAAAAACAATATGCGTGATATTTATTTTTGTAAAATTTATGTAT
>DEQI01000225.1:3843-6534 GCA_002360295.1 Planococcaceae bacterium UBA3370 | reverse complement strand
TTATGTTGCCACGTATTTGTTAAGAGAGTGAAAAAATATTTGAAAAATTATCCTGCACAGTTGATCAAGTGCAGGATAATTTTTTTTGCCTAGAGACAAGAAATTGGGATGAGGTAGCCTGTTTGGTGCAGATGATCATATGTATAAAGTATTTGGTACTGGTAAAGGAAGTAACTACAGCGACTAGATCTACCTACCATTAAGGTTTTTTTGGTAAATGGAAGAATGTGAAAGGTTAGAACTAATTTATTTTTAATTAATTACTTGACGAAATCAAATTATTAAACTATACTTACTTACAAATAGTAAGTTAATTTATATCTTCTATTTTACACATAATGAATAAAGCAGGAAAACATTTATTATTCAAGAAAAGGTATGTATAAATGGTTTGCTGCATAATTTTTATATTATATCTCGATTTCGAGATAAAGAATTTTTAGGAGGAATTATAAAATGACTAAATGGGCAATTGACAAATCGCATTCAAGTGTAGACTTCTCAGTAAAACACATGATGGTATCAAAAGTGAAAGGTGTATTTGATTCTTACACAGCAGATGTTGAAGCGGAGGATTTAACAGATTTAACTAGCGCAAATATTACATTTGCGTTTGATGTAGCAAGTATTAATACACGCAATGTAGATCGTGATAATCATTTAAAGTCTGCTGATTTCTTTGATGCGGATCAATTTTCAAAAATCACGTTTCATTCAACTGCTATAACAAAATCAGGTGATGACTATAAAGTAACAGGTGATTTAACAATTAAAGATGTTACAAAGCAAGTTACATTTGATGTAGAATTTAACGGCAAAGGAATAAATCCTTGGGGTCAAGAAGTATATGGTTTTGAGGCAGAGTCTAAAATCGACCGTGAAGAATTTGGATTAACTTGGAATGCTGCACTTGAAACAGGTGGCGTATTAGTAGGAAAAGATATTAAAATTCATGTAGAATTAGAATTAAATCCTGCATAATAATAAATAAGGCTAACACAAATCGAACCATTTTGTGTTAGCTTTTTTTTAATTGATTCGGTTTAAGTGATGAGGAGTGTTTGGTTGAAATATCTTGTTTCTCTACTATTTTTAATTGCTAATTCATATAGTAAATGAATAGTAGAAAAGGAGATTAGGTTATGACACTGAAAAATAAAACGATAGTAATTACCGGAGGATATGGTTTCATTGGAAGTGTAGTAGCGAAGAAATTATATGAGCAAGGCGCTACTATTATCATTATAGATAATTGCAGTACAGGGAATAAGCGTGCAATTCCTTTTGCGCATATTGCATATGAGATGAATGTAGAAGATGCACTTTGCGAAATGGTTTTTAAACAACATAAAATTGATATTATTATTCATTGTGCAGCGCAGACGAGTGTTATGAAATCTATGCATGATCCTATCCAAGATAGTTATAGCAATGTTTTTGGAGTACTCAGAATGCTCATGTGGTCGCAAAAATACAATGTGGAGCATTTTGTATTCACTTCCTCTGCCACTGTATACGGTGATCAATCCACATGGCCATTAACGGAAGTTCAACAATTAAATCCATTATCGATTTATGGTCTAAATAAGCAAATAGGCGAAATGTATTGTGAGAGATGGAGTAAATTCCATAATGTTCCTACATTAATATTGCGTTTTTCGAATGTGTATGGACCGCAAACGTATAATAATGAAGCGATTATTCCCAAAATAGTACAGGCCCTTTCTAACAATCAACTATTAACCATTTACGGAAATGGTGAGCAAACGCGAGATTTTATATTTGTTGATGATATTGCTAATGCTATCATTCTTGGAGTTGAAAAGCGTTTAAATGGCGTTTTTAATATTTCTACGAATAAACAAAACTCAGTTAATACGCTTATAGATATTGTAAGGCATTTAGGGTATAAACTGGATGTAAAGTATGTGGAGAAGAAAGAAAATGACATCATGTATTCCATTTTATCCAACGAAAAATTTAGACATGCCGCTCAATGGCAGCCTACAGTAATGATTAAAGAAGGAATTCAGCGCTGTATTGAAAGCCAACAAAAAATTTCAACACAGCTTAATTAATAATGAAGAAAACAAAAGCGCTTGAAAAGAAAAGGGTGTATAGAAAGAAATAACTTTCCACACACCTATAAATTTAGATTTTTATTGCAATTCACTGTGTTTTTCATACGCCTTAGCCATACTAGAAAGATCGCTATAGGATACGTCACTTATTTGATCAAGAGCTGTGCGGTCGAATGTCATTGTAAGTACTTCTGTATTGTTGTTATCAATGACTTGATACCAAACTAACGTAATTTCAGCGATTTGCTTTGAGAGAGCGATGTTTTGAAGCATATTGTAACTATCTTTTAATAAAATGTCTGAATTCATAAACTCAGAGCTTTGTAATTTTACTAACGCAATGTCATGATCTTGGTCAGGTTGTACTTGGATGTCTAACACGGCATCTTGTAATTGCTGTTCCTTTGTGATTTCGCTTATGGCCACCATTGTTGCATAGCCAGGTGTTTGTTGCATTGTTTTGGCCTCTAGTTCCTCAGGGGTTTCAGCATCTTTTGTAATGGAAAAGCCTAGTAATCCTAGTCCGATAAAAATGGCTAACAGTATTATGTAAAACTTCACGAATTTTCGCACCGGTAGATTCTCCTTTTAATCTTTATGTATCCTGTAC
>DEQI01000225.1:2371-3795 GCA_002360295.1 Planococcaceae bacterium UBA3370 | reverse complement strand
TAACGCTAGCATGCTCCTTTTCAAAAATCAAAGGGTGTTCAGAAAGTTTTCACTTTCTGGACACCCTCACGGAATCTCTGGTTGAATTTGAAAACCAAAGTGAATATCTTAATTAAAAAATCCTATTTCGTAGCTTGTAAAAAAAGCTGTTGAAGGTTTTGTTTTTTCTCGACTGTTTGTTCATTTACAATGTTTATATTGAAAATATTATACGATATTTCATTACATTGCAAATTATGAGACAATTTGTCGGTAACTAAACGTATTAATTTAATATAGCCAAAAAAGACGCTTGTTGTCGAAATAGATAACGGTCATCATGAGCTACAACAAAAAGCAAAGTTTGGTTTTGCTAATATGAAGCGAAAAACAAGCAACATGTAGCAATATTTGAAAAGGAGTTATCTCAAAATGGAGACAGCTCCTTTTCTTATCGTATTAGAAAGAAATAATATTCGGAGTAAAAATTTGTTATGCATTCGCGCTGTAAGTTTGAGGTTCTTTAATACGAGTGATAGAGGGGGAAATCCAGGGAAAAATTAGACACCTCTCACTACTTGAAAATATTCCATCAACAATGGTACCGTTACAATATCTCATCAGACGGCTCCTTGTCACAGTAAAGAATGCGCTTTATTAACGAAAGAATATGCCTCATAAAGGCGGTATACCCCATTTTATGATGTATGTTCTTCTTTTGGCAATTGTTGTTCTATGAAATATAAAAATAATTCATCCTCTAGTTCAACCATTTTTTTCTCATTAATCCCAATCGATAATGGTCCAGAAAAAATAGCTTCCCACCAAGTTTCAGTTATAATCATTATAATTGCCTCCTTGTTCACTATAGAAATAATTTCGTAAATTACCAGACTATTCCCTATTTTAGTTGTTTGTAAACAATTTATAGAAGTATTTAGTTTTAAGCCAATCAATTTGCATATGTTGAAAAAAGGATTTCATGTGACCGTTATAGTAGTTAATATGTGTGGAAACTATTGAAATATGCATGGAAAATTAAAAAAGGAAGGAAGTTTTTTTATGAATTTTACAGCTCAAGATGTAGATCATTGGATAACAGCACAAAGAAACTTTTATTTTTCAAGCATGACAAAGGATATTGAATTTCGAAAGCAGCAATTGTTAAAACTAAAGGCAACCATTAAAAAATATGAGCCGGATATTATTCACGCCTTAAAATTAGATTTAAACAAAAGTGAATTTGAAGCATATACGACAGAAGTTGGGATTGTCCTTGATAGTATTTCTTATATGGTGAAAAATATCAATGATTGGGCAAAACCTATACCAGCGAAAACACCTGTACAGTTTCAGCCAGGGAAAAGTTATATTATAAGAGAGCCTTATGGAGTTGTTCTTATTATTGGACCGTTTAATTATCCATTTCAGCTTGTAATGGAGCC
>DEQI01000225.1:1747-2220 GCA_002360295.1 Planococcaceae bacterium UBA3370 | reverse complement strand
AGTGTAGCGACTGGGAAAGTCATTATGCGTGCAGCTGCAAATAGATTAACTCCAATAGCATTAGAACTTGGAGGAAAGAGCCCGGTAATTGTAGATCAAACAGCGAATTTAGAAGTAGCTGCTAAGCGTATCGCATGGGGGAAATTTAATAATAACGGCCAAACATGTGTAGCACCAGATTATGTGCTCGTTCATTCATCTGTTTATAAAAAATTTATCAAACTGTTGAAGCAAACGATTACCTCTTTTTATGGTAAAGACCCTCAAGAAAGTAAAGACTATGGTCGGATTATTCATCAACAGCATTTTGACCGATTGCAATCGATATTAGATGCAGAGCAAGAAAGAATAACATTTGGAGGCAAGACAGAGCGAGAGCATTTGTATATTGAGCCGACAATTATAGAAGGCGCTGATTGGGATAGTAAAGTAATGGAAGATGAAATTTTCGGACCCATTTTGCCCATTATGGC
>DEQI01000225.1:0-1627 GCA_002360295.1 Planococcaceae bacterium UBA3370 | reverse complement strand
TGAATTGTCATTTGGAGGTGGCTGTATTAACGATATTATGACGCATGTAGGCAACACGCATTTACCTTTTGGCGGAGTAGGACCATCTGGCATGGGGGCATATCATGGTAAGGCGAGCTATGAGTGCTTTACACATCCAAAATCAATTTTGCAGCGCTCAACGAAATTTGCCAATAATTTATTATTCCCACCTTATAAACAAAAGGTGAAGCTTGTACGTACAATCATTAAGTAATAAGGTGTAAAGAAAACGAAAAAACACTATTTTCAGATGGGAAAATAGTGTTTTTTGTATTAAGAAAATGAATTTTATTAGGATGAAATTCCATAAAATAGATAATTAGGTTGAATCTCTAACATTCATTTAGGATTGTGTTTGGATACAAGGATATTCATCGAAAACTAATTTTTTATGTTAATATAAAGTAGATTTTTGTTAGAATAAGGAGCAATCCATGATGATATCTAGAGATAAATTAGAAAATAATCAAGTTTGGTTATATATTGTAACAATCATATTGGCAGCTGGATTTGGTTTGCTATTTCCTAATTTTGGTGCAAAATTAGATGTAACGATTTCTGTTATTATTGCTATTTTAATGTATAGTATGTTTTCACAAATTCCGTTTACTTCATTAAAGAAATCATTCGCAAACCGTCGTTTCATTTGTGCATTACTAACAGTCAATTATATTGCAGTGCCTATTGTGGTATGGCTATTAACAAGGTTATTACCAGGCTATCCACCTCTACTCTTAGGTGTCTTTTTAGTTTTACTTACACCTTGCATTGATTATGTCATTGTTTTTACAGCATTAGGTCGCGGAAATGAAAAACTAATTCTTATTTCAACACCCATTCTCTTTATTACACAAATGCTTTTATTACCTTTATATTTAGTTTTATTTATTGGTAAAGATGCAGCTTCAATAGTAGAGATTGATCCTTTTCTTAAAGCCTTTTTAATGCTTATTGTCATTCCTTTAGTTATTTCAATCATTGTACAGTTGTTTAATCAAAAATCATCTGTTGCAAATAAAATTATCGATGCCTCAGCTTGGCTCCCTGTTCCATTTATGGCACTTACGCTTTTCGTCATTATCGCTTCTCAAATTAATAAATTATCAGTGTACATAGATGAAATACTCAAGGTTATTCCTATATACATTCTCTTTATGATCATAATGCCTTATATTTCTAAGCTTATAGCAAAGTGTTTCAAAATAGATGTTAAATCGGGACGAGCGTTAATATTTAGTGGCTCTACACGTAATTCACTTGTAGTTCTTCCACTTGCTTTAGCTTTACCTGATCACATCAATACACTTGTTGCAGCTATTATTGTGACTCAAACAATGATAGAAATTGTGGGAGAAATCATTTATATCCGATTAGTACCTAATATTATTTTGCGTGATACAGAATCGGTTTGATTTATAAATCAGTAGTAGGAGAGTTCCCAAAGCGCTGTTTTGGGAACTTTATTGTTTATGTAGAATAGAGATAATAAAGCTCATTTATTAGGATTTATAAATAATAACTTATTCTAAGATTCATCTTCAATGAATTTTAAAAACCTATGATTCCATATATTTTCATAAAAATCAATTGTCTCTTTTGCAGACAT
>DEQI01000162.1:13006-13506 GCA_002360295.1 Planococcaceae bacterium UBA3370 | reverse complement strand
AATTCATCTTTTTGATGGGCAACATCCGGCTCACCTGGGAAAAGACTACCAAACGCTACTCCCTTTTTCATAACACGTGCATACGTACCGCCACCTGTTGATAAAACTTTCGAAAAATCATTCGTATACTTTTGATACACAGAAACGAGCGTTTTCACAAGCTCATCATCTTCCGGTACATAATGAGGGGCTGAATTACTTACTATATCTAAAGTAAATGGATGATTTTCTAGTACTTTTTGCGCTGCTGTTATTTTTTCTTCAAAAGAATATGTGACAGAATAGCGCATACTAATTTCAATTACCCCACCATCATCATTAAATGATACAACACCTGGATTTAACGTTGTATGCCCAGACATTTCATCATAATAATTTAAATTTAATGCTGTACCTAAATGATTTTCACCGAATACGCATACAATAAACTGTACGAATTCAGCTCCAGATCCTGTTAACTCATTCGCTAAAAATTGAGCTAATAACACCGCTGCATTGCG
>DEQI01000162.1:9658-12886 GCA_002360295.1 Planococcaceae bacterium UBA3370 | reverse complement strand
GCTTGTGCATCTGGAGTGACTGTTGCTAATACAGCTGTAGCCGTATCCGGAACCATATTCGTACGTTTTCCCGCTGTAAAAGAGATAAGCTCTTCATTAGCTGTACGTTTATTTTTTTGCGAAAGTACAATATGTGCAATCCCTTTTTCTGCATTAATTAATGGAAAATCCGCATCAGGAGCAAAACCAATTGTCGGCATTTCTTCTTTTTTAAAATAATGGTCCACACAGCGGAAGCCACTTTCCTCATCCGTACCAATAATTAAACGGACACGCTTTTTCAGTTGTATACCACTATCATGAATCATTTTCATTGCTAACCATGCTGCCATTGTCGGTCCTTTATCATCAATCGCACCGCGTCCAAACAATTTACCATCCACAACGCGGCCTTCAAATGGAGGATATGTCCAATCTTCACCAGCTGGAACAACATCTACATGACATAAAATACCGAGCAATTCATCTCCTTGTCCCATTTCAATATGGCCCGCTATATTGTCGATATTTTTTATAGTCATATTTTCCGCCAACCCTTTATTTAACATAAAGTTAAGCGCCTGTAACGGACCTTGCCCAAAAGGAGCTTCCGACGTTTTATTTTCTTCATCCAATACACTTTCAATTTGAATTAGCTGCTGTAATTCTGCGACCAGCTCTTCTTTTCTTGATTCAGCTAATTTTAACCAATCCATTTACTAACACCTCGTTTTCTAATAACGTATATTTTACGCCTTCTACTAAAAAAATAACAACAACTAAACTAGATCAATTTCATATTAACAGAAAACTTTTTTAGGTATTCAGCATATATCATGAACAACACAGATGAAAATTGTAAATTTTTTTATAATTCGCTGTACCTTATAGATATTTCATTAATTTTGCGATATAATTTCATTATCAGAATATTTGTTCTGACAATACTTTGAAAAGGGGCTGTCTAAGGCAGAAATTTAAAGCCTAAAGTGCATGCCGCACATATTGTCGTCCGCTAGTCTTTGCCATGAGAATTAAGATCGAAGGAGTGGTTCATTTATGAAACCAACTACTGATAGAATGCTTAATCGTATTAAAGATGTGTACATGTTTATTCTTGATAAAGGAGTAGTGTCTACACAGGATTTAGTCGAAGAGTTCAACATCACTCCTCGCACCATTCAAAGAGATTTGAATGTGTTAGCCTTCAACGATTTGGTAACAAGCCCAAGTCGAGGTAAATGGACAACGACGAAGAAAAAAGTAAAAATGACTTCATAGATAAAATGCAAGTTTCACACTTTAATTGAGTGTGTTTCATCTGCAAATGTGATAAAGCAAATCTCAATCAGTGAGGATGTCCTCATCCCTACTGATTGTTAGATGAACCAATCGGGCATTTTACGTGCAGTGGATCAACTTCACGTTACTTCTTGAAGTAGGAGTCATACTGCCCGTTAATCTAGCATATATAGTGCATCATATTGTTAGAAGCGATTGCATGAACCAATAAATGCCTTTTTTCGTCGGAGAGTACTGGAAAAGTCTCTATCAATCATAATAGCCAGTTAAGATGCATTTCTTAACTGGCTTTTTATCTTTCTTGTACGCACTGTTATTTATAATGTGCAATAGTTTATCTATTTCATACTCAAACTAAAAAAAGAATAGCGATCTTTACCAAAATTTTTAGACTCATACAATGCTTTGTCTGCTCTCATGAAAAGACTCACTTCAGTTTCATTCAGCTCCTCCTGAATGGCACCACCAATGCTCACTGTAATGACAGCCCAAATAGCATTTTCACTATTTTTTTTATGATGGACTGCTGTCATGATTGCCTCCGATAGACCTTTCAATTTTTCTACCGAAGCATTTTCAATAACGATGGCAAATTCATCCCCACCGAATCTAACAACAATGCCTTCTTTATTCACATTTTCTCTTAAAACATTCGCCATTTCGACGAGAATATTATCCCCTACAACATGACCATACTGATCATTTACTTGCTTAAAATTATCTAAATCAAGAACAAGTAAGCCTACTTTTTTAGTTTTATTTCTTAATAAGGACTTAACATGAGATAAATAGGAAGTTCGATTGTATACGCCAGTTAAAGGATCAAATGTAGCAAGCTTGATTGTTCCCGTTAATAACCGGTTTATTACAAATAGCAATATAAGTGAGGTAATGATGGCTACAACAATAATACTCCAAAATTGTTTCATATTCTTTTCTAAAAGAGCCAACTCCGTATCGTTACCATATTTAACAAATATAACACGCTTCGTCGAGTATTCTCTTTCATTTTCTGAGTTATACGGAATAAAGCGCGATGTTTCTATGTATCCATTAGCCAGTCGAGTTTTATATTGGACAGGTCGAGAGGTCCTTAATGCTTCTTTAAAGGCTGCTTGAAATTCGGGTGTACCGCTTTTAATCGAATCACTTCCATGCCATTCAGCATCTAAATAGTAACCAGCTCTATGTATAATTTTCACTTCTATTAAATCATCGTATTTATTCACTAAATTAGTCGCTGTATCAAAAAAATTAAACTTTTGGTATAGTGGTATATTATTTCCATTTACACCCACTTCCAACAAATATTTTTTATCAGGCGTGGCTAAATAGCTATATTTCCACAGTTGTCCCGTTTGTGTTGAAATATCGATACCATCTGAATAATACTCCCCACTTATTCTTCTCTCATCAAGTATTTTGGCAAATGATTTACAGCATTCATTGAAATTTAATCCTAAGTCAGACGCAAAAGTCGTATTAATGACTGTATTTTCATCATTAAAAACAAATACTTCCATGTTATTGTCTTTTTTAAACGTTTCCAAATCCCATGTCTTCGGATTATTATTGGCCTCATATAATTGATTTAATTTACCTAATACCTCTTCCATTTGGCTTGCCAATTCGTTTTCTAAATAGTAATGAACATTATCGATTGTTTGCATATCAGCTAGAATGTGATTTTCGATTAGCTCCCAGCTTCGTTGAGTTTGAACTTGTATATCCTTTCTTAATAATTCACGGTTCGTAAAAGTCACTACTGTTACTAGAATTACTGCAAATACGGTTAACGAAACTAATAATTTTATACGTAAATTTTTCATCTGCGGCATTTTATCCCTTATAAGTTTAGTCAAAATTAAAATATATATATTGCAATAACAGCGGAAATAAACCTGTATGTATTTATAGACTTACACAATAACAAGCGTGTTGATTTAC
>DEQI01000162.1:0-9469 GCA_002360295.1 Planococcaceae bacterium UBA3370 | reverse complement strand
TATGTATAATCAACACATCTGACACAATAATAAAAAAAAGACATTATTAAGTATTATACAATACTTTCCAATGCCTTTTTATGTCTTTTTAGTTAATTATTATTTTTCAACATTTCAAGCTCATTTTCTGTTAACTCACGATAGTCCCCTAGGGGTAAGTTTTCATCTAGTTTTAAGCTTCCCATTGAAAGTCTTTTTAAGTAAGTTACCTTTTTCCCAACGGCTTCAAACATCCGCTTTACTTGATGGAACTTCCCTTCTTGAATAGTTAGTTCAATTTCAGATTGTTCATCGGATTTTAAAATGACTAAATGCCCTGGTTTTGTCACATACCCATCATCTAGCTCTACTCCTTGTTCAAAAGCAGCAATATCAGCTTCTGTTACGCGACCATCGATTTTTGCATAATACACTTTTGGTACATGCTTTTTCGGTGATAATAAATTATGTGCTAAATTACCATCATTCGTAATAAGCAGTAACCCTTCTGTATCTTTATCTAATCTCCCCACTGGGAATGGCTCAAAATGCTGTGCTAACGGATCTAGCAAATCAATAACTGTTTGATCGACTTTATCCTCAGTAGCTGAAATCACTCCTTGAGGTTTATTCATCATTAAGTATATAAACTCTACATATTGAACACGTTCCCCAAATACGGAGACATTTTGTTTTTCTGGCTCTACTTTTATTGCCGGATCCTTTACTACTATGCCATCCACTGTGACAGCTTTTTGCTTTAATAGCTGCTTTACCTCTTTACGGGATCCGTAACCCATATTCGCTAATAATTTATCTAAACGCATTTGTCTCACCTATTCAAATCCTAATTTTTTTGCTATTTTTGTGATGCGTGCCCCTAATAATTTTTGAGCTAATCCTAATCGAAGTGATATATATCCATATATACTTGCCCCTACCACTGAACAAATGATTACGTACAATAAAGCTAAGACTTTATTATCAGCTGGAGCAATCATATTTAATAAGTAATACACAATTAATACAGCAATCGCCATAATGACTGATAATATACAAATTAATAGTATTCTGCGCATAGCTATTTTTGAATTGTAGTTCAATGTTTTATGAATCACGACAATGTTAATAGCACATGTCACAAAATAGCCTATTGCTGTAGCTAAAATGGCGCCATCTACTTCCATGAATTTAATCAGCGGTATATTTAATACAAGCTTTACTAAAATACCTGTTAGCAAACTAAACACGATCCACTTTTGATAGTTAATTCCTTGTAATAAGGATGCCGTAATGGAGAACATCGCAAACAAAATAGCAACTGGCGCATAATGTGCGAGTACTGTTGCCCCCATTTCGCTTTTTGAATACAGGACAAAATAAATATCAGGAGCTAATATGACAATACCTACAACAGCCGGGATTGTAATAAATAATAATACTTGATAGGTTTTATCCATCGCCCTGCGCAGTGCATTTAGCTCACCCAGCGTATGATATTGCGTAATGGTTGGAATAAGCGCCATCGAAAAGCCTGTCGCAAGCATTACCGGAATAATAACTACTTTATGAGTTAAGAAGTTAAGCATTGTGAAATACGTATCCGTTACATTTGCTAAGCCAATTGAACTCATGGCCCCGTTGAATGTTAGCATATCAACAAGCTGGAACAAAGGGTTCGCAACCCCTACAAAGACAATTGGAATAGAGTACGTAATAATCTCTTTATATATCGTTGTATACGATAAATTGTGTGTTGTTGTTGATTGCATAAGTAGCTCATTAAACTCTGGTTTTAATTTTTTCCAGTAATAATACAGCACAACTAAACCACCAAGTGCACCAATAAATGCAGCAAATACAGAAAACTTAATCGCTGTTTCTGGAAGCCCATCAAATAACACAATGACGACAAAAGAACCGACAAGAAGTACAACAATACGAGCAATTTGCTCTACTAATTGGGATACTGAAGTTGGCATATAATGACCATAGCCTTGGAAAAAACCGCGCACCAAACTCATAAATGGCACAACAAGTAAGGCATAACTCACCCAATGAATGACGGAAGCAATTTGCTCCACAGTGAATACTTGATCATCATCTTTAATGACGATATTGGCTATCGGATCTGCTAATAGATTTAAGACGATAAACGATAAAAAGCCAGTCAATATCATCAGCAAAGTTCCTGTGCGAACTAATTTTCGCCCTGCCTCATAATCTCCTATTGCATTATACTTCGATACAAATTTTGAAACAGCTAGTGGTAATCCTGATAACGCTATCGATAACATAATCGAGTAAGGGATATAGGCGTACTGATAAAGAGCAATATTTTCCTCGCCAACAATGGCATAAAACGGGAAAATATAAATTAGCCCTAATAATTTTGATAAAAATAACCCGATTGTTAAAATCGCAGTCCCTTTCATTAATGAAGACATAATAACATTCCAATCTATAAGAAAATAGCTTTCATACAGTTAATATTAGAAAAGCAAGCGCCCTGTTCAGCTCCGATAAGTGCTATCCTTTTTAGAGAACGACTTCTAAGGAGCTGCGGCTGGAGCTAGACAATGCTTGGACTCCAGAAGTTTATACTTTCTTACCTTTTAAAATAACTGAATTTTATGCTTTCCACCGTCTCACAACAAATAAGCCGACTTTAATAGTCGACGTTTTTGCATCAGCAGAGTTTCGATATATTAAATCTAATAGTTAGTTTACATGTGTAAGTCCATTAACTCAAATAGTTTCTTTTAATTGTGTATAATAGGACTTATAAAAATATAATAGGAAGCTAATTTTAAGGAATAGAAAGTGAGTAAAGACACATGATCGACGTTATCGTAATTGGTGGTGGGCCTTCCGGTTTAATGGCTGCCATCGCCGCTGCTGAACAGCATAAAAAAGTATTATTAATTGAAAAGGGCGGAAAGCTTGGAAAAAAGCTGGCTATTTCAGGTGGTGGTCGATGCAATGTGACAAATCGCCTACCGGTAGAAGAAATCGTGAAGCATATACCCGGCAATGGTCGCTTTTTATATAGTCCATTCACGGTTTATAACAACGAGGATATTATCAACTTTTTCGAAAATTTAGGTGTGGCTTTAAAGGAAGAAGATCATGGGCGTATGTTCCCTGTATCTAACCGCGCGCAAGACGTTGTAAATGCGCTCGAGAAACAACTCAAAAAATTGCATGTAGAAGTTCGCCTTCAAACAGCTGTTCATAAATTATTAATGGATGACGAAAAAATTTACGGTGTTCGTCTGCAAGACGGAACTGAAATTCGTGCTAAAGCAGTCGTTGTAGCAGTTGGAGGTAAAGCTGTACCACAAACAGGTTCAACAGGAGACGGCTATCCATGGGCAGAGCGTGCTGGTCACACTGTAACTGAGCTCTACCCAACGGAAGTACCTGTGACATCAAAAGAACCGTTTATCCAATCACGAGAACTCCAGGGACTTGCATTACGTGATGTTGCAGTATCCGTTCTCAATAAAAAGGGCAAGCCTGTCATTACTCATCAAATGGATATGCTGTTCACACATTTTGGTTTAAGTGGTCCTGCTATTTTACGCTGTAGTCAATTTATTGTGAAGGAACGAAAGAAAAACGGAGGCGCACCTGTACAAGTTCGCATTCAATCTTTAATAGGATATAATGAAGAAACTTGCTATCAAATGCTGAATAAAACGATACAAGCAGAGCCAAAAAAAGCCGTAAAAAACTTGTGGAAATCTTTAGTTCCTGAACGTTGGTTGTTATTTTTATTAACTCGAGCTGACATTGATGCATCACTAACAGGTATTGAATTGTCACAAGAAAAGATCCGCAGCTTTGCACGTGAGCTTGTTAGTTTTACAATGGATGTTCACGGTACGCAGTCACTTGAAAAAGCTTTCGTGACAGGTGGCGGTGTATCTGTCAAAGAAATAGAGCCGAAAACGATGGCTTCAAAGAAAAAAGCTGGTCTTTATTTCTGTGGTGAAATATTAGATATTCACGGCTATACTGGTGGCTATAATATTACGTCAGCATTCGTAACAGGCCGTATTGCCGGAATGAGTGCCGGTAGTTTTATTGGTGATAAGTAGGAAGGTAAATATATATTGATGAAGCAGGCCTGCCTGTTTGATTCGGAAAGTTTATCGAATACTTTTTGAATTTGATCAGCGGCTATTGGCCATTTATCAGCAGCTTTGAAAAATAATCAAACTCAAAAAAACAGTCATCAAGGCATTACACGCCTGATGACTGTTTCTATATTAAACAATTATTGTTTATTTTGTTGTTGAGATGCTGCCCAAATATTTGTGTCAGCAATTGTTGGGTTAGCTAGGTAATGGCCACCTTCAATTTGAAGTGTTTGACCAGTCATGAATTTAGATTCATCAGATGCTAAATAAACTACCGCATAACCGATATCATCTGCTTCACCATGATAACGAAGAGCGTTAAATTTTGTAAAGATATCAAGCATCGTTTGAGGAATATTATTTTTTGCAGCTGGTGTTAAAATAAGACCTGGTGCAATGGCATTACAACGGATATTATCTTTACCATATTGAGTTGCAATATATTTTGTTAATTGAACAACCCCTGCTTTTGTTGCACCATAAGCAGTACGGATTTGGTCACTTGCAAATGCAGCCATAGAAGCTGTATTGATAATTGAACCACCGCCAGCTTTTTGCATATGTGGAATAGCAAAACGGCTACCAAGTAATACTGATTTTAAGTTTACATTTACTAGGTGATCCCACTCATCTAAATCAATATTGACAACATCTAAATCTTTTTTAATATTAGTTAAACCAACATTATTGAATAAAACTGTAATTGTACCATATTGCTTAACAGTAAACTCAACAGCTTCTTCAATTGATTTAGCGTCACCAGCATCAAGGAAGATTGCTGATACTTCATATCCTTCTTTTACTAATTCTTCAGCATGTTGTTTTGCAGCTTCTAAATTAAAGTCCGCAATAACAACTTTTGCTCCTTCTTTAGCTAATAGAGTTGCAGCTGATAAACCAATTCCGGATGCCCCACCAGTTACTAATGCTACTTTATTTTCTACACGTTTCATAATAAAATTCCTCCTAGATAAAATAAGCATAAAATGAACATATGTATCTAACAATCATTCATTAATATCTTACTTATTTACAATAATAAGATTATCACTAATCTATTAAATTTGAAAATAATTTGTCCTAATTTCGACAAATTTTATCGATGTTTTTATATTTAGATAATTCGAATAGTTAATTAATCCTATTATATCCATATCTAGAGAGTTAGTTGTTTAGTTTTAAAAGCGAGGCATCTTCAACTAATGTAGCTGTGTTAAATAAAAAGAGTACATCTTGAATAGCATTGTCACGCATATATTGGTCTATACTACCATTATAATAGCGAAGATCGATTACATGAATTTCAGACACATGTTGTGTTAGAAAAGGGATAACATTATGCGCATAAGAATCTTTAATAATGAGTAGCTTTTCTAGTTGAATTTGATGTGGATCTAGCTCAGTAGTAAGCTTCATCAGCGCATGTACCCCACCTAAAAAATATGAATACTGATCCTTTTTTGTAAGAAAGCTGGGATCATACATACTTGTGAGGGTTTGTTTTGTATCCGAAATATACACCTTCGTTGCAACTTCATTCCGTGGTATATAAGCTTCTATTTTATCTGGTATAACATTCGTAAACTGACTTCTTGTATGATAGCTCCCAAGGAAAGATTGACTCACTGTTTCAATATAAAAATCCTGCTGCGACAGCGGCTGCCATCCTTGCTGCTTTGCATACGCCACATAGGCCAAATAAGCACCGTATGTTGTCCAGTGATGGTCAGTCCGATAATAAATCTGTTCTGATGCATGTGGTTGTAAAATATCGAAGCCGTCCAAATAAGTTACATGACTGTGCAAATGATCCCCTATAAATTGATTCACCTTTATTTGCGGATAAAACGGTGCTAACCAAGGTAAGCGCTCAGGATATAGCCCTATGGAGGTTGGGGCAAGCATGAATGTCATATTCACTTCTGGATGACTACTTGCAAAATCATTTACTGCCTCGGTATATTGAGCTACATGTTGAAAATCAGGCTCTACAAACTTTTCAAATAAATAACCGTCTTTTCCTTTATAAATGCCATTATTCTCTTGTTGCAATCGGTACTTTTCCGAAGTTGATTTAATCCACAACCACTTGTCTCGAAAAGGAAAATGATCCGTAATGAAATTCTCTACCTCTTCGGCATATTTCTTCGATAGTAAATGATCCCATGTCAGTTGTGGAGTAGCTTGTAAATACCTATTTTCCAATTCAGAGAAACGTTGATGAGGCAAAATGAAAAAGAGCAGAGCGATGACAAACGTTGTACCGATAAAGCCAATCACGAATAGTCGCTCTGTAAATTGCTTCATACGATGTAACCTCCCTAGAAACGAAAATATAAAAACGGATTAAATGTAGCATCTACTAAATACGCAACAGAAAGTAAATATAGGAATGCATACCAAACAACATGTACTAACGACATTTCATTCGTTCTCGTCCATTTCTTTAACGGCAACGAGGCGATGATTAAAACGCCAAGGAGTACAGCGTTTGTGTAGAAAAAGTATAACGTGTCATTATTCCAAAGTGCTTGACCATTAAGTCCCCACATAGCCGCCAAATAGTCAACAATAGAGGCAGTTTGTTCAAAGGCAAATAGCACCCATCCGACGAGAATGAGAACGATGGCATAAAGGTGTCTAGTCCAGCGAGGTAATCGTTGGAGCAATGCTAATCCCCACCATTTTTCAAAAAGGAGAATGACACCAAAATACAGCCCCCATAAAATAAAGTTCCAATTTGCCCCATGCCAAAAACCTGTTAGCATCCATACAATCAGGATATTCCGCATTTGAATACCTAATCCGCGGCGATTTCCCCCTAATGGAATATACACATATTCGCGAAACCAGTTACCGAGGGATATATGCCATCTCCGCCAAAAATCAGTCATACTTTGTGCAATATACGGTTTATTGAAATTTTCATTCAATCTGAAACCGAACATCAGTCCAAGACCAATAGCCATATCTGAATAACCACTAAAATCAAAATAAATTTGAAACGCAAAGGCTATAATACCTAGCCAAGCCGTTAACATTGGCAACGTCTCCAGGTTGGAGCTTGAGATCGTATCCCAAAGTAAGCCTATATTGTTTGCCAGAAGCACCTTCTTTGCCAATCCTATCGTAAATCGGCGAACTCCCTCTGCAAACAATTTGATATTTTCCGAACGCTGTTGAAGCTGTTCGGCAATCGTACTATATTTTACGATTGGGCCTGCTACTAATTGTGGAAACAGCGCAATATATGTTCCAAAGTCTATCCAATTTCTTTGTGCTCTCGCTGTTCCTCTATAAACATCGATAATATAAGACATCGATTGGAACGTATAAAAGGAAATTCCGATAGGCAGAGGAAGTTCCATTAATGGAATATCGGTACCGGCTAACGCGTTAACATTTTGAATAAGAAAATCCGCATACTTAAAAAAAGATAGCACTAAAAGATTCACGATAATGGAACAAACGACAATGCCTTTTCTTTTAACCGCTGTCATATTTGGTTTATCTAATAATAAGCCGAAACAATAATCGGTCACCGTGGACACCAACATAATGACAATGTAAACCGGCTCACCCCAAGCATAAAAGACAAGACTCATGACAAATAGTATGAGGTTTCTCATTCTTCTCGGGGCACAATAATAAAGAATTAAAACAGCCGGTAAAAACAAAAATAAAAAAAGAAGGCTACTAAATACCATAGCGGTCTATTTTTCTTCGAAGAAGCTTTCGTATACTTTAATTAGTTCATCTGCACTTTCAGAAATAACCATTAACACGTAATTCCCTTTTGTCACAATTTTATAGTTTTTTGCATTTTCATATTGATCCGGTAAATATTGTTCGAATTGCTTTGCTACATTTTCAGCGCGTTCTTTAGCTGCCGCTTCAATTTCAGCCACATCTTTTGCATCTTTCACTTTAAAAATGGCAATTTCATTCGTTTTTACATTCATCATTGGCATACGAACTGTAAAATCTTCAAGCTTTGACGCATCAATATTGTAAAAATCTTTTAATTGTTCTTCCGATAATTCAATTTGAGCTGGTTGCTCGACCTCCGTAATCATTTTGTCTGCCATTTCTTTCGCAGACTCCTTCACTTCAATTGTTTCTGACTTGTCGTTCGAACAAGCAGAAATTACTAATGCTACCATTGCAGTTAACATTAATACCATCATTTTTTTCATAAATATTTCTCTCCTTATAATAAAAAATTGACTTTCAATCGGATTAGACGACAAATATCTACTAACGTTACACAAAAAATAATATTTTCAATTTTAAATTAATTCAGTCATAGTAATGCATTAAAATGTGAATAAATTAAACTTGGAATAGTGAAACAAAAAAGCACTACAGATGCGGCATCCATAGTACTTGTCAATCATTATTCATTTAGGATTGAGGGATTATTCTTGTTTTTAGGCACTTCTTTGTTTTCGTTATTGTTCTGCTTTTTGGCTTGATTGTTTTGTCCAATAACATCTAAATCATCTACGCTAATATCAAAACCATATCCAAATTCTTCGCGGTCTACACCACTTTTTTTATTTTTTTCTTTTGTCAACAGGACCACCTCCATTTATTAAAGTGTCCATGTAGGCATTTTTTATTCCTACCATTTATAAGCGTGTTAATTTAGATAATAAAATGGATCAACACCATAACTTGGGGTTGATTTACGCTACAACTGAGGCAACACGCTGATGGATGTTTATTCATTTTTAATCCATTGTCCTGCTTTCAAACACATGTGTTTATGTTTTTCACTTAACGCAAAATATCGGAAGTTCCCTTCTACTATTTCTTCATAAATACGATGGAACGTGTTAAATGCTAATTCATATTGGGCTTGATTAATCATTCCACTTTTAAAAACTTCCTCCATTTCATCTATGTCCTTCTTAATTATTTCACCAGAAGGAAAAACAATTAAATCTAAAAAAAGATCCTCCATATATGGAACACCATGTTCAACTCCGTTATGTGTCGTAATATCTATGTACCATTGAATAATTTCATTATGCTCGTTAAACATCGTTGTAATAGCGAAATGTTCGTTTTCAGGTAATTGTTGCAACCAAGCATTTCCATCATCCACGATACAAACTTTTTTATTTGCATGTGTAGTCCACAATGGCTCTTTTACTTTATTTACTTTTAATAAAGCAATATATCCTTTAAATGTTTCATCTGAAATATAGGTTTGATAAAGTGAATCTTCAATCAGTGGGGGTTTTCCCTCATCCCACACTGATTGTTAGATGAACCAATCGGGCTTTTACGGGCAGTTGACCTCCCGCTTAGAAATTAAAGTTTCTTTTAATTTCTTGAAG